>JABWAN010000921.1 GCA_013361015.1 Candidatus Zhuqueibacterota bacterium
AGAACAAAATAAAACTCCCGCAGAAAGTATCAAAAGATATTTTCTGCGGGAGCCATAGTTGTTCAGACGGGAAGACTGCGCAAAAAAAACTGCGCATGCGCATGCGCTGCGCCTCAAATGTGCTTTCTGCACATATCACCCCAAAAGAGCAGCTTTTGCTCGCGCAGCGTATCGAAGAATTTCTTCGTGAGCTCACCGTGCAGCAAAACTTGACTGCCCTTTTGGTCGATTTTGATGCTGTTCAGCGCATCAACCGCAGTGCGATCGTTCGAGACTTGCAGCTTGGCCGCGGCCAATCCGCCTTTGAGCAAATCCACCATGAGCTTGCTGTTTTCTTCGTTGTCGCATTGCACGCGGCCTTCGAACTCCACGCCCTCGCCGGCGCGCGCAGAGAAAACGGCGTCTTGTATCGCGTCAAATTTTGGAAAGTTCTTACGCAACTCGCGGCCCATGCCATGGCCTGCCATCTGTTCGCCGTCCACTGCGAGGCTCAGCCAAAATTGCTCGGCATAGCGCAGCGATTTCTCCGCGGCCGTGAAAGCTTGCGGCAGTGCGGGCGTGGTTTTGCCTTCCAAAACTTCGGTGAGCCAGGTGCGCGAACCGAGATACATTGTATTCGCATTCGCAAAGCACACGCCGAAGTCGCGGCGGCGCTCGCCGAAATAAACTTGATGGCCCGCAATCGTCTCTTCCTGCCAGGGCACGTCCTTCTCATGCTTGGCAATTTCTTCTTTCATGAACGCGATGATGCGTTGTTCGTCGAACTTGCCGTGAATGATCACCGCAGCTTCCTCGCGAATTTGCTCGCCTTCCCTGGCGCCTAAGAGGATGCTGTGGAGATCTTTTTGGGGATCAAAGCCCGTGGCCTCTTTGAATCTCACAAAATCGCTGTCACTCATTTCATGACGCATTTCACTTTCAAGGCGCGCGATAATATCGGCTGCCAGCGCGCTCTGCGAAATCTTTTGCACGTCGCCATACATTACCATCGCCGACTCGTCCGGCAAGAGCGCGACTTCTGCGCGCACAGTTTGCGGCACGGCTTCGCGCGCGCTCCGGTCGCAAGCCACGCTAATGAGAAGAAGCAGAGCGCACAGCAAAAAGAGGGACTTTCTCATATCATGCTCCTTTCAAAAGTTTTTGCGTTTCAATAAAAGCACCGCGGAACTAAAGAACAACACACCCAACGCCAGCGAATGCCAAATCGGCGCCCAGCTTGGGATCGGTTCCAGCAACACCGTATTCTTCACCATCGCACCGACTTCGAAAGTGCGCGGCGTGAGATAATAAATGCCGTCGAGCAGCCATTGCCAGATTTTGTTCGAAAGCAGCGCGTAAATGCGGTCGCGCTCCACGAGCATGGGACTGAAAAACATGATGAGATACGCACCCATAATCGCCACGGCAGAGTTCTGCACCGACACGCCGAGGAACACCATGAACGCATAAATCACCGCGAAGATGGCAATGATAAGCACGCCCGAGAGCAGAAACGGAAAATGCCACACGCCGGTCTTCATCGAAAGAATAAGCCACGCGCCGGCGATGAGATAAAACACGTTGAACGCGACCACCATCAATCCGCCGAGATAACGGCCTACGAGCAAAGCCTCGCGCGAGATCGGTTTGGCGAGCAGCCAATCGATATTGCCCTTATCCAGCATGTTCGGAACGAGACTGGCTGTGGCGAAGATCGAAAAAAACAAACCCGCGGTGAAGAGCGCAGTCGCAAGGCCAACCTCGATGCCAATGACCAGCTTGCTCAATTCCATATCGATGCCGCGTGCTTCCTTGCCGAACACGCTCACGCCGGCCAGTGCGCCGTCCACTGCATCGATGTTGATGGCCAGCAGCAAAATCGCGAGCACGATGGAAGTGATGATAAAGAAGCCGATAAAGGTTTTGCGCGCGAGCGATTCGCGGAAGGTGTAATAACAAACAGCCCAGATCTTATTCATGCGCTCACCTCCTGCTCCGCTTTATTGGTATCAAATACCGTGTTCAAATCCGATGCGCCCGTGCCTTGAATAGTTTGGAAGAAACTGTCTTCGAGCGACTGTTTGTGCGGCATAATGGCTTGAATCAAAACTTGATGCTGCCGCAGCAGGTCGATGACGTCGTTCAACGATTGCACGTTGGAGACCACGACGTCGAGATGGCCGTTCTGCGCTTCCGCTGCGGTCGCGCGGCTGCGAATCTGCTGCAGCAACTCCGCATCGCCAACGTGCGCGTGCAAACGAAAACGTTTGTCGGAGGTCGTAAGCTCTTGTACCGTGCCTTGCCGCAGCAGTTGCCCTTTGTGGAGAATCGCCACTTCGTCGCAAATCATCTCCACTTCGGAGAGCAAGTGCGAATTGAGAAAGATCGTTTTGCCTTCTTGTTTCAATTCGAGCAGCAGGTCGCGAATTTCCTTGCGGCCGATGGGGTCGACGCCGTCGGTGGGTTCATCAAGAAAGATAAGTTGCGGATCGTGCAGCAGCGCTTGCGCGAGACCGAGGCGCTGCACCATGCCCTTGCTGTATTTCTTCGTGCGCGTACTGCGCCATTCCCACATCTTTACACGTTTGAGCAGAATCTCTGCGCGCTGCAAACGTTTTTGTTTGTCGCGCATGCCGCTCAAGCGGCCGCAGTAATCCAGCAAAGCGGCGCCGGAGAGAAATTCCGGGAAGCGATGGTTCTCGGGAAGGTATCCGACTTCCGCGCGCGCCGCGGGATCGCTCACGGGAATGCCGAACAACGTCGCGCTGCCGCTATCGGGGCGCTGCAATCCCAAAAGAATTTTAATGAAGGTGGTTTTGCCCGCGCCGTTGGGGCCGAGCAAGCCGAAAATTTTTCCCGCCTCGATGCGCAGGCTCACGCCTTGCAATGCCTTGACGCGACCGCGATTGAAATGCCGCGTCAGGTTTTGTGTCGAAATGATTTCGTTCATGTCTACTCCGCTTTTTCAAAACACGTGTACGAGG
>JABWAN010000922.1 GCA_013361015.1 Candidatus Zhuqueibacterota bacterium
CGAAGCGCAAAGCCTGTTGCATTCGATCAGCACCGAAATCGACCGTGTCACCTCTTTGACGGAAGAGTATTTGCAGTTTTCGCGCTTGCCGGAATCGCAATTGTTGAAAGGTGATATCAATCGTTTGATCGAAGATCTCATCGAGTTTATGCGTCATGAAGTGCGGCACAAAAAGATCGAAGTGGAATATGAAATCAAGGAAAAATCCTTGCAGGTGAAGTTCGATCCGGTGCAGCTTCGCCGTGCGTTGTTGAATATGATACGCAACGCAATTGACGCCATGCCCAAAGGCGGCAAGTTGCGGATCGTCATCGAGCGCGCCGACGGCAATGCCATCATTCACATTCAAGACAACGGCGTCGGCATTTCCCAGGAACAGTTGGAAAGAATCTTCGATCCCTTTTTTACGACCAAGGATTTCGGCACAGGCTTGGGTCTGGCGGTGGTGCAGCAAATTATCGACGAGCATCGCGGCCAGATTTCCTGCCACAGCCGCGTCGGACAAGGCACCACGTTTTCCATTTATCTTCCGCTCACGTGAGCGACGCAATGTTTTTTGCTGCGTGCAATCCCTGTTACTTTCATGAATCAATGTGAGGCGAGGCTCTTGAAAGCGAAAGCGATACTCATAGTCGATGACGAAGAAGGCATCCGCGAGTCGTTGGAAAAAGTTTTGTCAAAAGCCGGCTATCTCACGACCACGGCCAGCACGGGCAACGAGGCCTTCGGGATTCTATCCGAGAAACCGATCGACATCGTCCTGACGGATTTGAAAATGCCCGATGGCGACGGGCTTGAATTGCTCAAACTCATCAAGAAGAAATCGCCGGACGTGGAGGTGATTCTGCTGACCGGCTTCGGCACGATCGAAACGGCGGTGGAGGCGATGAAAGAAGGCGCATATGATTTCATCACCAAACCGCCGAAAAAGGCGCTGATTCTCAGCACGGTGGAGCGCGCCATCGAACGGCAGAATCTCGCGCAGGAGAACAAATATCTGCGCGCGCAATTGGGCAAAACCTCGGCGTTTGAAGATATCATCGGCGGCAGCTCTGCATTCCGCCGGGTGTTGGAAATGGTCGAACGCGTTGCCCCTTTGGTTTCCACGGTTTTGATTACCGGCGAAAGCGGCACCGGCAAAGAGCTGGTGGCGCGCGCGATTCACAACAAAAGCCCGCGTGCGAAGCAGAAGTTCATTCCCATCAACTGTGGTGCAATTCCAGAAAACCTGATTGAAAGCGAGCTGTTTGGGCACAAGAAAGGCGCATTCACCGGCGCGACGCGCGATAAAGTGGGATTGTTCAAAGTGGCCGAAGGCGGCACACTCTTTCTCGATGAAATGGCGAACATCCCGCTCAATCTGCAAGTGAAGCTGCTGCGGGCGATCGAGCAAAAAGAAATTTTGCCGGTCGGCAGCACCACGCCCGAGATTGTTGACGTTCGCATCATTGCAGCGACGAATAAGATCTTGGTCGATGAGGTCGAGCAGGGACGTTTTCGGGAAGACTTGTACTATCGTCTCAACGTGGTGGGTATCAATATTCCTTCTTTGCGTGAACGGCCGGAGGATATTCCCGCGCTTGTGGACCATTTCATTCGGATCAACAATGCGCAGTTGAGCAAGCAGATTCGCGGCGTCGATCAAACCGTGCTCAATGCGTTTTTGGATTATGAATGGAAAGGCAATGTGCGCGAGCTGGAAAACGTGATTGAACGCGCCATGATTTTGTGCGATGGCGAGCTGCTGCAGTTGCAACACTTCCCGCAAACCTTCGGGCAAAAGACTTCGACGGTGCCGCTGGAGGAAGGTCTCAAAGGCTCGGTGCGCCGTTTTGAGCGCGATACGATTTTGCGCGCGTTGGAGTTGACCACGCATGACAAGAGTAAAACCGCGCACATGCTCGGTATGAGCCTTTCCACGTTGTATCGCAAAATGGCGGAACTGGGCATTCCGAATAAGGATTGAAGGGAGCCTGCCAAGCTACCACAACCTGGGACGCCTTTCCCACACTCGCGAAATCACCTCTTGGGTTTTATCGCCTCTAAGAATTCTCGCCATAATTTGCCGACCTCACAAAATTCTAATTAGCTTTTTTTCAGATGGTTGTAATGCGCCTGGCCCGTGCTGCTGGAGGTTTTGCAAGGGCATGCTTTTTGGAATCTTCTCGTGCAGATACGATTCACCAAAAGAACTTTGAGGAGATTCTGGCGTGCTTCCTTTTGAGTCGCAACGCGTTTTGCTCGTAGACGATAGTGCGGAATTTCGGCGGTCGTTGGTTAAAATTTTTCTGAAAGCCGGATTCCAAGTGCGCGCCGTGAGCGATGGCGATGCCGCGTTGGAAGTTGTGCGCCAGGAAGCTTATCCGTTGATCGTAACGGACCTGAAAATGACGGGCAAATCCGGGTTGGATTTGCTGCGCGAAATTAAAGTGCATTCACCTGACTCGCAGGTGATAATCGTCACGGCCGCCGGCGATGTTGACTCATATCACGAAGCGATGCAGATGGGAGTCTCGTCGTATTTGTACAAGCCCATTAAGCGTGAGACGATTTTGGAAGCGGCCAAGCACGCTCTAGAAAAAACACACGCCCCTGGCGCGGGCCAAGGAGGTTCGACATGAAAAAATTGCAGAGGATTCTATTCCCGACGGATTTTTCGCGCTGTGCGGAGCAAGCCCTGGCGCATGCGCTCTACTTTGCCAAGGAGTATGACGCGGAACTGCACATGCTGCACGCCAACGTGGCTTTGGAATATGCTCCGCATGATGTCGATCAGCATTTTCCCAAACCCGAGGAGGTCTCGGCGCAACTGCGTGAGTTGGCGGTCCGCCACATGTCGACGGCGCTCTCTGCGCGCGACCTCGCGGATCTTCGCATCAAACAGGTCTATCAGAACGGCATTTCGGTTGCCCCCGTGATTCTGGCTTATGCCAGCGAGAACGACATCGACCTCATCGTGAT
>JABWAN010000923.1 GCA_013361015.1 Candidatus Zhuqueibacterota bacterium
CTCCCGCCAAGCCAAAACCGAATGCGTTCGCGGAGCCGTGCAACGCGCGCATCCATGGCAATTCCAAGCCGGGCCATGCCATATAGAAGCGTGCGCCATACAAGGCTGCGTGCACCATGCTGAATGCCAGCGCGAGGCCGCTGAGCATGAAAAGCACTCTCACGCTATGCGCCCGTTGCCGCATGGCGAGGCGCATGTGCGATATGGCCGCGAGTAATCCCGCCAGTGCAGTGAACCACGCAGCAAGAGCTTCCCACAACGGATTGCAGCCGAGCTGCGTGGCTGTTATTCCCATGGCAACCAACGGTACTCCCACCATTACTCCGATTGCGGCTAGCCTTGTCGCTCCCTCTTTGAGGACTCCTCCCGCCATGCCGGTGAAGATGGGCAACAGAAATCCCGCATAGTGAAAATGCACCGCGGTCAGCGTCACGATGATCGCTTCGAAGTTTAAAGGCCGCACGCCGAGGCGATCCAAGAATAGCCACGCGCCTCCGATCACGAGGTAAACCAACCCGGCATTGAGGGCGGTGTCTGCCGCGGAACGCCAACCGAGCAGGCGCGCGCGCAACACGCCGGTGAATGCGATGAGCGCGGTCGTGAGCAGCCACGGCAATGTCAATGCCGCAGTTATCCAACCTTGTGCGAGTAGAAACGCGGGCACTAATAAAATTGCCGCGGGCAATTGCCAAATGATCGCCAAGCGCCACGCTGCGCGAAGCACGATCCACGTGCCGTCCGGCTCGACGAGCCGCAACGCGAGCGGCACTAACACGAGCGGCGCGAGCAGCAACAGGGCGGTGACCCATATCGGCGTGAAAGGAGAGGGATGCCACCAAGCGATTGTGATGATCCAAATGATGCCGCCGAACCAGGCGCTGCGCTGCGCATAAAAGGCGGGATCATCTGCAAAATTTTTGCGAGAGGGCGATTGGGTCATGGCGTGCTGCCTTTCATGCTCTCATGAAATTAATGATGAGTTTGGGCAATAATGCATCGCCCGTTAACGGTGGTTTGACCAGCGAGAATGCTACAGCTCAACGGTGGTAGATCGTGAGATTGCGCGCTGCGGAGGCGTATGATACTCATGCGGAGGATGAAACACAAGCACGGAGACAGTTGTGCAGGTACTGAAATTGTTTTGTGGCGCTGCCGGAGGCGAATGTGTATGGTAAAGTTTGGCGGTGAGGTTTCGTTCGACTCCAAGTCACCTCGCTCGAAGAGACAAGGTGAGATAAACAAGCAAAGATGAACCCTCGGTGAAGCAGCGACAAACCATAAAAGAAGAAAGTGAAGATGACATTGGGAGCGTGTGCCGGCCTTTCGCCTGCTTGCTTCTGAACAGGGCGCGTTCGATTCCGAACGTTGAACTTTGATGGAGGTTCGGGCAAATCACATGAAATCAGTGTGGGCGAAACGGAACGGTGTTTGCGAGTGAGAGAAGCGAAACAAACGAGGAACGGCAATGGATAGACCACTCACGCCGGCATTTTTGAAGCGGCAAAACGTGCTGCGCGGACTCAAAATTGGCGGTGCAGTTTTGTTCGTCGTCATCGGGATAACGATGATTTCCGGATGGCTGCATCCGTCGGTGAATCGCAATCGTATTCGCACCGCGAAAGTGGAGGTGGGGCCGATGGAGGCCTCGATCACGGCCACGGGCACGGTGGTGCCGGAGTTTGAACAGGTGCTCTCGAGCCCGATTGACACGCGCGTGCTGAAAGTGCTGAAAAAGCCGGGGGACGTGTTGGCTCCGGGCGATGCGATTTTGGGATTGGATTTGAGCGGCGCGCAGTTGGAGTATGATAAGCTCAACGATCAAATTACGCTGAAGCAGAATCAGCAAACCCAACTCAAGATCGATCTCGACAAGACTTTGAGCGATTTGCAGACGCAGTTGCACATCAATAAGCTGCGGCTGGAATTTTTGCAGTCGAAGTCCGCGCAGCAACAGGAGCTCTTTGCGATTGGCGGCAGTTCGAAGGAGCAGTTGCGGCAATCGAAGTTGGAGGAAGAGATTGCGGCGCTGGAATTGACGCAGCTTGAAACCACGATTCGCAATACGGAGCAATCGCTGAAGAACCAGCTCGAAGGCGTAGCCACTGAAATCAGCATACTGCAAAAGGAGCGCAGCGAGCGGCAACATCAACTCAGTCTTGCCGGCGCCAAAGCGGATCGCGCGGGCGTGTTGACGTTCACGGTGACGGCAGAGGGCACGACGATACGGAAAGGCGACGTGCTCGCACGCATTGCCGATCTCAATGCGTTTCGCGTGGACGTGACCGTGTCGGATATTCACGCCCACCGGCTGGCAGTCGATATGCCGGCGAAGGTGAAAGTGAATGAGGCAGTGTTGACCGGCAAAGTTGCGGCGATTTTGCCGGCCGTGGAGAACGGCATCATGACCATGCACGTGAGCCTGGACGATAAAGCCAGCAAATTGCTGCGCTCAAATCTGCGCGTGGACGTGTATCTCATTACCGCATTCAAAGAGCGCGTGTTGCGGGTGAAGAAAGGCCCGTTCGTGAATGGCGAGGGCGCGCACGAGGCGTTTGTGGTGCGCGACGGTGTGGCGATCAAAACACCGATTGGCATCGGCCTGGCGAGCTTCGACTATTACGAAGTGACGGAAGGACTGGCCGAAGGCGAGGAGGTGATTATTTCGGATATGCAGGATTTTATTCATATGGATGAAGTGAAAGTGAAATAACCAGTGGTCAGTGAGCAATCTGGTTGCTGAATACTGGTCACCGGTAACTGAATACAAAGGAGGCAAAATGATTCGTCTCGAGAGCATCGACAAAGTTTATCGCACGGACAAAATCGAAACCGTCGCGCTGAGTAACATCAATCTGCAAGTGCAGGAAGCCGAGTTCATCTCGGTGATGGGGCCTTCGGGGTGCGGCAAGAGCACGGTGCTGAACCTCATCGGTCTCTTGGATGCGCCCACGAAAGGCG
>JABWAN010000924.1 GCA_013361015.1 Candidatus Zhuqueibacterota bacterium
CCTTGCGAATGGCTTGATCTGGTCCTTGCCGATCACGCTGCCGGTTTCTCACGCAGTCGCGAATGAATTGCACGAAAGTGAAGAAGTCGCATTGGTCGAAACGATTGAAGGTAAACCCGGCGCCCTTCTCGGTCTCATGAAGATCACGGAAAAGTACACGTATGATAAAAACCGGGAAGCGCTGGAAGTGTATCGCAGCACCGAGGCCGCACACCCCGGCGTGGCGCGCGTGTTGAATCAAGGCGAAGTTTATCTCGCCGGCGAGGTGTGGGTGATGAATCACCCCACGAACGTTACCTTTCCCGAGTATCGCCGCGAGCCTGCGGAGACGCGCCGCATTTTTCAAGAGCGCGGCTGGAACTCCGTAGTCGGTTTTCAAACGCGCAATCCCGTGCATCGCGCGCATGAGTACATTCAGAAGTGCGCGTTGGAAATCGTCGACGGACTTTTGTTGCATCCGCTCGTCGGCGAGACGAAGAAAGACGACATTCCCGCGGACGTGCGCTTGGCGAGCTATGAAGTGCTCATCAAAGATTATTATCCCAAGGAGCGCGTGCTGCTCAGCGTGTTTCCGGCGGCGATGCGCTATGCCGGACCGCGCGAAGCGATATTCCACGCGATGTGCCGCAAGAATTACGGCTGCACACATTTCATTGTGGGCCGCGATCACGCCGGCGTCGGCAATTACTA
Organism: Candidatus Zhuqueibacterota bacterium; assembly: GCA_013361015.1. GTDB lineage: Bacteria > Zhuqueibacterota > Zhuqueibacteria > Zhuqueibacterales > Zhuqueibacteraceae > JABWAN01. The sequence goes on from JABWAN010000924.1 coordinate 691, forward strand.
CGGCACCTACGATGCGCAAAAATTGATTTCGAGCTTCGCGATCGACGAGTTGGGCATCACGCCTTTGAAATTCGAGAACTCGTTCTATTGCAGCAAGTGCGGCGCAATCGTAACCAGCAAAACCTGTCCGCACGACAGCTCGCATCACGTAATTCTTTCCGGCACGCAAGTTCGCGGTATGCTCGCGCGCGGCGAAACGCTGCCTGCAGAATTTACGCGTGCGGAAATCGCCGCGGTCTTGACGAAGGGACTGCAGCAGGCTTAGTTCTGCAGGGATCAGTGATCAGTGAGCAGTGAGCAATGAGCCGTTTGAAATTGCTACTCACTCGCTAATTGCCACTGGTCACTGAGAACTGGCTCCTAATTCCAAACAATGAATGACAAACTTCAAATATTAAGGATTGGTTCATGAGCATATCTCGTGGTTGCACCATTTGGTTTACTGGCCTATCGGGTGCGGGCAAATCCACCATCACCGAGCATCTCGTTCCCATGCTGCATGCGCGCGGTTGCAAAGTCGAAGTGCTCGACGGCGACGTCGTGCGCACGAATTTGAGCAAGGGCTTGGGCTTCTCGCGTGAAGATCGCGACATCAATATCCGGCGCATCGGATTCGTGTGCAATTTGCTCAGCCGTAACGGCGTGGTGGCGATTGCCGCAGCGATTTCGCCATACAAATCCGTGCGCGATGAAAATCGCGCATTGATCATAGATTTCATTGAAGTGTACGTGAAAGTCTCGCTCGAGACCTGCATTCAACGTGACGTCAAAGGCCTCTACAAGAAAGCCATTGCCGGTGAGATCAAAGAATTCACCGGGGTGAGCGATCCTTACGAGCCTCCGGAAAATCCCGAAGTAATCTGCGAAACCGAGAAAGAAACACCGCCGGAAAGCGCAGAGAAGATCATCAACAAGATGGAAGAACTCGGCTATCTCGCACGCGCCTAGTGATCGGGCTTCGCGAAGCACACTTGAGCGCGGTGTTGTACCCCGATTTTGCATTGACTGTGGCCGTGCGCGCAACTTGCGCGACTTTAGTGCTTTTCTCGATGCACCCATTGGGTCGTGCAAAAAATCTTTGCACGAAAGGTTCGGCCAGTGGAAATAAGCATAATCGGGATTCGATATTCTATATGTGCAAAATTTAGGTTGTAGCCGCGTCAATCCTCGTCTCGTGTTTTAACGAGACGAGGATTTTGAGTTTTTAAAAATGTGCAATGATGGCGAAAACTCACCCGCAACCAGCATCGCACAACCAACAACGAGCAGTCCGCCATGAACCTCGCTTACATCACCGCCGATTTTGGCGTGCCCATCTTCGGCTTCAAAGGCGCTTCGATTCACGTGCGCGAAATGGTGACGGCGCTGCGGCACAACGGCCATGCCGTATGCGTGATTTCTCCCGCGACTGAGGACGAAGGAAAAACTTTCGGAGAAAACGCCAGCGCTTCTGCGCTGTTTACGGCGCCGGTGCAACAACGCGACAATATCAATTTCTTGCCCGTCAGTCCGAGCGCGGCGCCGAGTTGCCGCAGGAACAGGTAGACGATCAACAAGCGACTCGCGGTCGCGCCGCGCAGCCGCAGCACGACGCGCTGCGCGTGCTCGCGCAAACCGTGGCGCTCGAGCAATCCGATGACCGGCAGCGTCAGCGCGAACAACAACAGGAAGCGCGCGTTCAGGAACGCGTCGCCGATCAGCTCCAGCATCCCGATCACCGACATCCCGGCACAGGCGCCGGCCGTCAGCGCCGCGACGACGACGACGACCGCACCGACGAAGCTGTTCGCGAGGCATTTGCCGGTCAGCAGCGCCGCGGTCCGCACCGGAGTCGCGAACGCGATCGCATGCAGGCGCGTCGACAGGTCGCGCTCGAGGGACTCCGTGACGTAGAACAGCGCGAGCAGACAGACGAGCAGCGTGACGGTGTTGAACGAGCTCGCGGCGAATCCACCCGCCGTGACCAGCGACGTCATGCCGAGCCACTCCGAGCCGAACTGCGCCGACGAGACGGTCTGCAGCACGATCAGCGGCGTGAACAGGTAGAGACCGGGCGAGCGCAGGAGTTCGTGGAATTCGACGCGAGCGATCGCGAACGTCGTCGCGACGAAGCCCGGAGCCCGCGAGCGCATGCCGAGGTCGGCGAGCCCTTCGCGCGTTCCCGACGTCGCGTCGCGCGCTCGGCCGTCGTCCCGCACCGCGGTCGTCGGAGAGACCGATCGTTGGACGCGACCTCGCGCGTCGGCGCGGATCGCGGAGACCGGAA
>JABWAN010000025.1 GCA_013361015.1 Candidatus Zhuqueibacterota bacterium
AAAGAAAATGGAGCGCAAGTCTTGCTTTGGAACACCGATTTGCACGTTCCAAGTTTTGCCGGCATCCGTGGTTCTATAGATGCTCCCCTGTTCGCCGACGGCAATGGCAGTGTTTTGATCAATAGCGTGAACTGCGTATAAGTCTCTTCCTTGCGGCAGTACGCACCAATTCATGGCTTGCGCCATAAGCTGCGCAGGGAAGAAAAAAAAGAGTGCCAGAAGGGCGACGAGCAATTTCATGATCTCCTCCGAATAAGTAAAAATGGGTTACACCGATACGTGAATAAATAGCCTTTCTCCGCGCTACGGCAGCTTGTAACGAATCCCCAAAACTAACGACAATCCGCGCAGCGTGTGTTGCTCGCCATCCGCATAGCGCACGCCGTTGAGAACGAGTACTGTGATGGCTTGCGCGGTTAGCGCTGTCGTGCGGCTGAAATAATGCTCGTATCCCACACCGCCCGTGAAGCCGAACCCCGAATTAAAAAAATCATACTCAAAGCGTGTGTTATCAAATTGCTCCTCGCCATTGGCCAAGGCGTAAAGCACTCCCAACTCGAGCTTGATCACATCCGGCTCGCTCGTTTTGAGATAGGGCTTGAGCAACACGCCCACGTGAAAGAGCGAAGCCGAAGCCTGAATCTCATCCCCTCTTGCGCTCGCATATTCTTCCCATTCCGTGGTGCTCAAATTCGCGTAACCGGCGCGGAGCGCAATCCCGACCCTCGCATATACCAACTCAAACTCGCCATGCACAGTCGCGCCGCCTTGAAAAAGATCGAGACCTTGCGCGTAACGATGTGCGGTCCAATCGCCGTTCGGCTGGAAATAGCCGCCGTTGATTCCCAACGTTAGGTAGGGAAATTGGCGCACCTCCTGCGCCTTCCCATCCTTGGGCATTAGGAACAAGAGACACATCAACGCGAAAAACTGTTTGACGTTATTCCACATGGCTTCTCAACCTTTCTTATGGAAGAAAGCTATTGCAGTGCGACAGAACATACTCGCACAATATTGCGCACAGGTTTCAGCGCAAGTTTTCCGGAAAAATGTCCACGTGCACCGATGTGGGAATCGTCGTTGTGGTCGACGGGCTTGTGCTCTCTTTGCAACTGGTGGAGTTGTCGTTCGAGCTGCAAGAATAACTCGAGCCCGGAGAACGATATTCTGTTCTAGTGGTCGAATGAGTTTCGTGGAATGCACCCGACCTGCCCTGGCCCGGTGCGTAAACCGCACGGATGGTAACACCGCTGGTTTCAACTTCTGTTTGCACGGTCGTTCCAGGCGAAACGTACGTGAAGGACTTGTCGTTAAGAGTGAGATGCAGATAATGTGACGTGCGGTTCGTCACAGTCACCGGCACGAGGATGTCATCACTGTACGAAACGCTCAAGGAGAGCAGTAAGCCCAGCGTAACGTACCAGGCTTTGTTTTTTGAAAAAAAGTTATGCAGCAACATGACTCACTCCTTACGTTAGCTATTATCCCGATGGTATCGTTCACTCGCCCGCTGGCAAGCTTCGCGGTCGTCGATGCCGGGATTGCCTCGCTTTTCATAGTGCATCAAGCGCCGCGCGCGCTCTTCGTCGCCGTGGCAGAGGAGCACGAGACGCTTCCAATCGCTTTGAAAACTAGTCCAGTCACTTGCAAAGCCGCGCCGGCGCCGGTATTTTTGCACCTCGGGTTTGAGCATGAAGTACAAAGATACGAGGAGCCACACCAATGTTGCGGCGAGAATGAGACGACTCATAATTGCCATTTCTTCCTCCTTCCAAATTATTCGAAACTATGAACGCATTGCACTTTGCTGCTCGGAAGCACGAGAAGACAGAATCAACCTTTCCAAATCGGAGGGAAGGCGTGCCGCTTCCGGCAGAAACGGGCGCGCCCTGAAACTCCCGCCGTTCCGGCCTTCAGTATACATGAGCGCCGGCGTGCAAACGATCCTCTTGCCCGCGGCCACGCGAAACATGATCGGCAGCTTGGCGAGATGGCCAGCCGTAAATGGCATTTGAATGTTGAGTATTTCCATTTTTTCGCTGGTCACCAAAATGCAGTGGGAGCGGTGGCGCGAGAAACTAATCGCGTTTTTCTCCTTGCACGGCCGGCAGAGGTAGGCTTCGTCTTTGCGCAAACCCTTCGAGAAGAAGAGTCCCTCGCCGGCCACCACCATGCCCATTTCGAAACCATACGTCGTCGCGGTGCCGAACTCGAACGCGCCGTAGCCGCGCGGAATGCTCACTGCGCTCATCACGTAGCCGCGCGGCGATTCTCTGCGGTCGAGATAGAACAGCTTCACGCCGCGCTTGTCGTCGCGCGCCATTTGCCGGAAAATTTCTCCCCAATCACGCTCCGGCCCGAGATATTCTTCCTGCCCCGCCGCAGAGAGTCCGAGGATGTGTTGATCTTGCATGCCCAGCAGATTGGCGATCACGTTCTGCGCGACGTTCCAATATTCTGTGGTCCATTTGAGCCGGACGAGCATGCGCACGATATTTTTCACCTGGCGTTCCTCTTGCGCCAGTTCGCGCGGCGAAAGGTTCATGGCCGGATAAAGCTCCTTGATGACTTCGGCCACGTTGACCTCCGGCGCGTCAATCGTCTTTTCATAAAAGAACCACAGCAGCTCTTTAATGCGATCCGGCGTATCCTTGCGGCTCATCTCCGCCAACACGAACGCGTGCGAGTTGGAAATGCCGATGCGTTTGGCCATGCGAAACAGCGTGTCGCGTTTGGGCAAATCGCCGCTCAACACGTTGTGCAGCGTGGCCGGGGCGACGCCCAGTTCTTTGGCCGCGGATTTGAGATCGAAGTGCTGCGCTTCGATCCAAAACCGCACGGCCTCGGCAAAGGTTTGAAAGCTGTCGGCTTTCTTTTTCATACTCGTGCTTTCGTGTTGGCTGTGAAACTATTTCTCCGCGCACAAGGTTCTGCGAGAACGCGAGGTCGTGTTCAGTTTTTTTGGAAAAATGAGCGGCTTTGCAATGCGCAACTGCTGGGAGTTGTTCGTGGACAAGACAAGGAACGTGCCGCGGCGGAAGGCAACAAAAGACGGAGTCCTCGCGCGCTGCCATGAGTTGTTTTTGCAAGGACGAAACGCTTTGTTTGGAAGCAAAAGACGAATGGTTACAAGATAAGAGTGGAGGCCTTGGTGGTATCCAAAACCACCGCGGGGTCAAAAGAACCACTTTCGGAGAAGAAGCGAAAACGTGCAGCGCGCGAATTACTTCTCAAAATCTTTGGGATTGATGCCGAGGCTGCGCAGCTTTTTGCTCAAGTTGCTCTTGTCCATCACGGCGAGGCGCGCGGCTTCCGCAACAATGCCGTTGGTCTTGCGCAGTAGCCTTGTGAAATAATCTCGTTCGCAACTTTCCTTGGCTTTCGCATAAGGGAGAGCCTCGCGCGCCTCGGTCGTATGCGAAGCGGGTTGCAAGACGTCGCGCGGGAGGTCTTGCGCCGCGATGATTTCGCCGTCGAGGTGAATCACGGCGTGTTCGAGGGCGTGCTCCAGTTCGCGCACGTTGCCGGGCCAGTGATGGCGCAGCAGCAACTCGTGAATTTCGGAGCTTAAAGCGCGAATCTTCTTTTTGTATCTTGCGGCGTAGCGCGCAAGGAAAAAGTCCGCAAGCTCCGCAATATCCTCATGGCGCTCGCGCAAAGGCGGAACGAAAATCTCCACAACCTTGAGGCGATGAAAGAGGTCGAGATAAAACTTGTCTTGCGCAATCAGCTCGCGCAGATTGGGGCCCGCAGCGGCAATAATGCGCACGTCGGCCTTACGGGGTGTTGCCTCGGTTTCGCCCACGCGCCGAAACTCCCCGGATTGCAAAACGTCCAATAATTTCGTTTGAAAGTGCGCGCTGGATTTGGCGATTTCGTCCAAAAAGATGGTGCCGCCGTCCGCGGTTTCGAAGTATCCCATCTTATCTTTATCCGCGCCCGTAAAAGCGCCTTTGAGGTGGCCGAACAACTCCGATTCCAACAGATTCTCCGCGAGCGCCGCGCAATTGAGTCGGACAAAGGCTTGCTCGCGGCGCAAGCTATGCTTGTGCAGCGCGCGCGCCACCAGCTCTTTGCCCGTGCCGGTTTCGCCCACGATCAACACCGGCGCCTCCGTGGGCGCGGCTTTCATAATCACATTGAAAACCTCCAACATGGCCGGGCTGCAAATGCCTTTAATCTCGCCAAAGCCCTCGCTCGCCGCCAACTGTTCCTGCAACCGGCGCAACAGCTCGCTTTGCAGCTCAAGCTTGCGAATCGTTTGCGCCTCCCGCGTGCGCTGCAACAGCGCATTTTTCAGAGCGCCCACGATCAACTCGCCCACTTCGTTGAGCAAACGCCCGGTGGCGTCGTCAAATCTTCCGGCTTCATGAGGGTTGTCAATGTAAATCACGCCAAAGCCTTTTCCTTCAGAGCGCAGCGGCGCGCAGGCGACGGAGAGCAGCCCGATGCGCCGCACGCTTTTGCTCGCATCGAACTCGGGATCCGCCCGGGCATTGGGGATGACCTCATACTTGCCGGATTGCTGCACCTTCGCAATGACGGTTTTGCTCACTTGAAATTCCGGATGCTCGATATCGCTTTTACCGAGATGGCGGGCCGTCTCAAACTTTAACTCCTTCGCATCGTCGTGGACGATGATCATCCCGCGCTCGGCTTTCGTCTGCTCGATGATTTTGTCCATCAACAGCGGCAGCAGTTTATTGAAATCGGTTTCTTCAATCAACGCTTTGCCGATTTCGAAGAGCGTGCGGTAAGTGGACATGATGAACCTTTCCAGATGAAACAGTTTTAAGCTTTAACGGAAACGCCGGTCACGGAAATTTTTTTGCAAATGAAAATCCCAATGTCGCCCCGAATCGAAAAAAGTGCTTGGCGGCCTCGCCTAATTCCGCTTTGGAATAGCCGCGCCATGCTCCTCCCATGTCGACCGACAGATTGTGCCCAAGGAAGGCGCGCACGCCGTAGGTGAGGAGAAACTTGGTGTATGGTTTTTGGAGCATTTTGTCTTTGAGCTCTAACGAATAGGTCGGCATGGGCGCAGCGCTCGCGACGAGCAATAGACGCTTTGGCAAAAGCATCGCCTGTAGTTCCGCGTGAAGGCTCCATTTGCCCTCGTGCGCCGTCATCGTATCACTCGCGGCGAATCTTTTGACCTCGAGAACGCCGTAAGTCGGTCCCGCGGAAATTCGCGCCGGGCCGATTGCTTTTGCGAGCAACAAGGCGAAGTGAACGGCCTTCTTGGAATAAGTGAGGCCTTGGTCCTCTTGCTCACGAGCCCAACCCGGCAGATTATGAGAAAAATAACCGATCAAGATTAAATCCGAAGCGGGCACGCGGATATCGTTCAACGGAAATCTAACTTTAAGAACTGAAACCGGAAGCTGTGTCCGTCGCGATTTCTTCAGCGGCAAAGTCATGACGGGAATTGTTCCCGCTTCAAACTCCGCGTAGTCAAACCCAAAACGTGCATGAAACAATTCCGGATTGTTATCATCATCATCCGGCAATGTAAACGTTCCCGCTCCCAGATTCACCTCCAGCCAATCTAGTACTTCCGTTTGTGATCGGATAACCGGGGCCTTCGGCGTTTCACTCTTGCACTTCTTCCTCATCTCTTTCACCCAAGCGACATATCCGAGGATCGGCAATTGCATCGGGTCCGGCTGATATTCCGGCGCGCGTTTGAGCAGCTTGCACATGAACGCCTCGGCTAATTCGTTGCGGTTTTCCTTCAATGCCAGGAACACGCGCAACTCCAAAGCGCGCGGCTCGTCGCAATCGGCAACCAGAGCCAGGGCGCGATCAAACCGATTATTGAAATAATGATTCCAGGCTGCCTCCAATGAATCGCACGCCGTCCGGCTTTGCGAGCAGGCTTCATTGAGCTTGCCCGAAATCAAAAGCAGAAGCACGGCCGCGGCGAGAAGGGCTCCACGCTTTGGCGCACGCTCCTTTTCATTGCACTCGGTCGAGTCGGAATTCCAGCTCGTCGTTCTTCTCAACATTCAAGCTTCTCCGCTGCGCTAGATACCCTTCCATGCGAACTTCGATTTCGTGCGTTCCAAAGTTGAGCGGCAAATTGTACGGCGCCAATTGCCCGGTCGATTGCCCGTCGACAAAGATGAGCGCGGACAGCGGCCTCTTATCCAAGGCCTCAAATGCCTCAAACGCGCGAATCTGAAGCGTATACTCTTTCGTGAAATCAATCTCGCGCACAGCGCCTTGCGCCGTGAGAACAATCGTCTCCAACCATTTGTGCTTTTCCGAATGAATAACTTTAATCGTGGCCGGGCCAAGCGGAAGCTCGAACGCGCACGCCGTGGCCGCAGTCGCGGCCAACGAATCGCCGATATACACTGCGCTGGGCGGGTTGATCGCGAGTTTGATAGCGCCTTGCTCAACATGCGCCTTGACTACGCTCGTGTCTGAAGCGGGCTTGGGGCCATTCGGTGTCAGCGGAGTCTTGTGGCGCGGTTTGCGATCGCCCTTGGGAACAACAGCGGCAATGACCTCGCGTTGCAAAGTGTCGATACGCGCGTTGACGCCCTGGCGCAATAAAACCTTTTCATTGATGGGCGCATAGCCCGCAAGCGTAATCGCAAGCTCGTGCTCGCCCACGGCCAACTCCAGGCCTTTGCGCTGCTCTATTGAAATCGTGTCCCCGTCAATCACCACGTGCGCACTCTCCGGCGCCACCGTGATCGCAAGCATGGCCGCAGGCCGCAACGTGAACGAAAGCGGAGTGTCGATGCCGCGTTGCAACGCCATCACGCTGTCAATCCGAAAGTAGTTGGGTTTGTGAAGCGACACGACCAGCGTGTCATCATCCACGTAATAACTGCGCACCGGACTTTTGCCCACGGCCTTGCCTCCGATTTTGATCTCCGCGCCCGGCGGTTCCGTGGCGATGGCGATCTTCGTCGGCGAGCGCAGCCCGACCCATTTCAGCATGCGCAGCGGCAGGTCGGGAACCTTGAAGATCGTAACGAGCGTCAGAATCAAAGCTCCGCTTAAAAGTCCCAACATGATTTCAATGAGGAGCCGAAAACGCGGAGGCTTTACTTTGTCAGGCTCGCGCATGTCCTCCTCGAATTTCTCCACCGCCTTCAGCATCTCTTCCGCGCTTTGAAAACGTTTGCGCTGCTTTTGCGCGATCGCCTTCATGATGATTTGGGCCAATCCCCGCGGCACGTTCGCGTTGAACTTTCGCGGCGAGGGAAAGCTGTCGCGGCGGATCGCGTCAAAAATTTCCACCTGCGTGGTTTTGCTCTTGAGCGGCGTTTGGCCGGCGAGCGCTTCATAGAACGTCATGCCGATCGCATAAATGTCGCTGCGATGATCGACCGGCCCGAATTTTTCCTTCGGCCCGACTTGCTCCGGCGACATGTAATAGGGCGTGCCGCCAGCGTTCGTGGAGCGCGCGATATTGTCCGGCTCTTGAATTTTGCCCAAGCCGAAATCCGTGATCTTCACCGCGCCCTCGGTCGTCATCATGATATTGCCCGGCTTGAGATCGCGGTGAAAAATTTTGGCTTTGTGGATGTGGCTGGCCGCGAGCAAAACTTGTTTGAGCAGCGGCAGCGCCGCTTGCCAGGATAACGTTCCCTCCTTTTTCAACTTTTCCTCGAACGTCATGCCCTCGACATATTCCATGACGATATAACGGTCGGTGTGGTGCTCCACCGAGTCGTGCACGACGACGATGTTGGGGTGATTGAGCTGGCCGAGCGTCTTCGCTTCTTTCTCGGAGAGCGCGGTCTCTTTCACGGCGACGTAGCGCGCGATCCGCGGGTCCCAGGCCTTATAAACGACCCCCATCGCGCCCGAACCCAAAACGGCGTCAATGCGATATCTGTCGTTGATGACTGTGCCGATAGTCAAGCTCATGCGCTGAAAGAGCAAAAGGAAGTGAGCCGCGAATACGTGCAGGAAGTGGCGCGAGGAGTTTTTTTTAAAAAAAATGTCGCATCGCTTCTCGGACAGGAAGCAATGCCGGCGTGGAAGATCGCGTATAGTATTGCTCTGGAAAAACTATCACGACCGCGAAGCTTTTTTGGAATGCGGTTTTTCGCTCATCAACGCAAAAACTTTACTAAACTTTACACGTTTAGTAAAGTTTGGTTGCGGCTTCAAGCCGCCATATGGTGTTGTCGAAAAGGATATTGCCTCAGGCTGCGAAGCCGTTCATCAGGAGGGAGGCTCCACCACTCAAGTCATTCATATCAGCCCGGCGGCAATCTAGACGATTCTGCGAGGGAAGCAAGGATTTTTATGGCGGCATAAACGCGCGCGGCCTCGGCGCATGAAAAGGGGCGAGTCGCGTTTTGTACGCGCCCGGGCCTTCGCCCTCGCACTTGCGCCGCTCTCCCGCTTCTTCGTTGTAATCGTGCGCAACACTTTGTCGTTCGCATCGAAAATCTCCAACTTCACTGCGACCTGCAAAGTGTCCGGCGCTTTCGCGAAGGAGTAATCAATGAGCGCGCCGTTCGACGGATTCTTGCCCAAGCCCGACACCTCGCGGCTCACGCCTTCCATGCGATACCTCACGCGCGATTTATAAAGATGAAACTTCGCCATAGCCACTTCGGCATCAAGCTGGTGCAGCGGCGTGAGATCATCAAAAAGCCTATCTCAATGTCTGAGATTGTCATTCCTCGCCGAAGCGAGTCGCATGAAAGACCAGATCGAATTAACTTCGATGGGCTGCACACGAGCGCGCGGAAATTTACGACAAAGTGCATTTCGCAACGCCCTGGCTCACGGCGCCACCGCAATAATCCGCAGCGGCCCGCCGCTCCCGCCTTTGATCTTCATCGGCAATGCAATCACCGTCGCGCCTTTCGCGGGCAATTGTTCGAGGTTGGCGACGTTTTCAAATGCGGGAATATTCGCGCTGAATAATGTCACGTGGCTTTCGAAGCGCGTGGATTGGCCGTAATCAATGCTCGGCGTATCGAGTCCGATCGCACTGATCTTGCGATTGTCTACAAGCCACTTCGCGGCCTCGGGATGCAAACCCGGAAAGTGCAGCTTCGCCACGACCTCCGCGCCGAACTCGGCTGTGCCGAGGTACTGTTCGCGATTCGGCCAGAACTTGCCATAGCCCGTGCGCAACAGCACAATGGCTTTGTCGGAAATCTTGCCATGCGTTTGCTCCCACGCTTCAAAATCCGCAACGCTCACTTGATAGTCGCGATTCGTCGCAGCCGCCGCGCTCACGTCCACAACGATGGCAGCACCCACCAATTGCTCCAGTGGAATTTCATCGGAAGTGAATTTCCCTTCGGAGAAATGAATGGGCGCATCGAGGTGTGTGCCGCCGTGTTCCGCGGCGGAAAAATTATTCGCGGCATAATAATAACCGCCGGGCGTGACGCCGTCGGCGACTTTTTCCAATGCGAAAGATTTAGCAGTCGGCCAATAAATCGTTTCTTCGGAAAAAGCATAAGTCAGATCAATCAAGCGCCCATTGGGAAAAGGCATGGGCTGCGGCGCGCAACCGCAAGCACATACACCAACAACCACCCAGCCCAGAAAAACGCGAGTGCAAGTACGCATTTCATCTCCGTGCAGAAAATTTTATTTTAGATATTCATTCGTTGTCACCACCTGCGTGCTCGGCGATTCGCTCAAAAAATGTCGCAGCAAGGTTGCATGTCCCGCGCCGATTAGCACGAGAATGCGGTCCGAGGGCGATGCCGCAATGCGAATAATATTCATCGCGATTTTAAGATTGCGTTCGTACCAGCCGGCGACCACATCGGCTCCAACGTAGCTCGTGTCTTTGCCAACTTCCGCGAGCAGGAGATAAGGACGATTGCCCATTTCCAGCGCGGCAGTATCATTGATCGCACGTAAATGCTCAGCCACGGTCAGCGTCTTAAGTTTCTCGTCTTCCGCGCCGATGAAGGCAAAAATCTGCTGCATGCGTTCGACGTAGCTTTGTTGGCCGTTTGCCATCGCGAATTGCATGATGCGATCAAAATCCATGTCCTTCCTGTAGTCGATCGGGTAAACCTGTTTGTGCCCCAACTGCTGCGCCAAACGAAAAGCAATTTGATCGATCTCATTTTCGCGCAATGTATCTTGCCCCGCAAGATAGCGCGTATAGCGCTCGTTAATTGTCACACTGCCCCATGGCGCTTCCACGGCAATCTTGGTGGGCTTGAAACGCTTGAGTCGAGTAATCACCTCTTGAATCTCCACCTGTCGCTTTGCAGACAATGGGCTATCCCAATTGGTTTTGACCACATCCAGATTATTATTCGCCATGTGATAGGCTCCCAAGATCAGCACTTGGGCCTTGGGCTCTTTCCAATTCAGCCCCGGCATGTTATGAAAATACGATTGCGCGCAGAGCAATGGCGCAGACAGAAAAACATAAAGAAGCATGCAGCTTGTTCTTGCCATGGTGATTTCCTCTCGAAGGTTTGATATGATAGTTTTTTATAATAACACTTTCGCCAACTCCGCCACACTCGCCACGGTCACGTCCGGGCCGTGATCTTCCTGCGCTTTGCCCGCATAGACCGGACGATAAATCCACGCGGCGCGCATGCCCGCGGCCTTTGCGCCGGCAACATCGGTGCGTTGTATATCGCCGGTGTGCAAACATTCGTGCGCGGGCAACTGCAAACCAGCGCGCGCGCGCGCGAACATAATCGGATGCGGTTTTGTGTGCCCCACTTCACCGGAAAAGATCAATGCGTGGAAGCAATGCAAAATTTCATACTCGGCAAGGATCTCGCGCAAGCGGCGGCCAGGGGTCCATGCCGTATCGGAGATGAGTGCGAGCGCGTATTTCTCGGATAGATTTTGAATGGCAGGCACGACGCCCTCCAACGGCAAGGGCGGTACTTTGTAGCTTTCGAAAAAATCCAACACGCGACGGTAACTTTCATGCGGCAACTCGGCGTGCAAATACTTCAACATTTCTTGCAGACCATCGTTCGCTTCGAATGCAATCTGCTGCAGCCATAACTCGTCGAAATATTCCCATGCGCGCTTGTATGCGGCGCGCACCTGCTCTGTGCTAATATGATAACCGGCATGCCGCAATTCGTTCAACAAGAACTGTTGCCGCTGCTCGCTATATACGATCGTGTCTGTCGGCGGATGGGTATCGTCGAGAATCGTGCCCCACAAATCCAAAGTGAGGCCTTTGATTTCTTGGCGCAGCGTCTCCCAGATTTTTTTCTCGCGGGGTGTGAGGGCTTCCGCCGTCGCGCGTTCAAGATGTTTTTGTTCCGGCATGAGGTGTGGCATGCAAGAGTCCTTGGATCAAATACAGTTTCGAAAATTCGTTCTGCGTGAGCACTCGAAATGCGCCTTCTCTGCCCAACAAGTGGTCGCGGATTTTTGCGGGCGGCCAGCCTTGCGATTGCAGCTCGCGCGCTTGGGCCTGCAGCTCTTCATAAAACTGGAGCTTCAACCGCAGCGCTTCATTCGGATTTTCCAAAACGCGCCCGCTGCCGCAGAACAAACGCGACATGGGCAAACTCGCCACTTTACGCAAAGAAGCAATCGCGGCCTGCACGTCTTCATCGCAACGCAGCACGCGCACTTTCACGCTCAAGAACAAGTCGCCGCCAAAGAGCCAGCCTTGCTGCGGTTCATACAGCCCGATATGATCTTCACTGTGCCCCGGCAAAGGCAACACTTGAAATTTGTATTTTGGCGTTTGAATTTTTTCTGCAATCGGCGCGGCGCGGGCCGGCCGCGGCACGCCCCAAATTTGATTGCGATACGCCTTGAGCCGCGCCGGCGGATGGGCGATAAGTGGAATGCCCAGAGGATGCGCAAACGCGTGCAGCTTCATTCTCTCTTCAAACAAGTAATTCGCGCCCACATGATCTTCGTGATGATGGGTATTGACGATTTGCTCGACTCCGCGCGGCTTGAGCGTGTTGAAAAATGTTTGCGCCATGCGCTCAAAGCCCGTGTCGATGAGCAAGCCGTCCACGAAGTACGTCGCGACGTAATAGAGATCCCGCCCCAACACCGTGCGGGACATTTTGAATTGGGTGACGCGGTCGAATTGATTTTCTTGCAGCATGAGAAAAGTGTCCAAGGAGCAGTGCCGAAGATCTATTTGCGTTTCTCGCCGGAGTATTGCACGCGCGCTTGCAAACCTCGTTTCGCCAGTGCCGCTTCCTGTGCTTTCGCACTGGCTTCATCTTTATGAATGCTGAACACTACGAAATACCAATCCGGTTTGAACTCCTGCCATTCTGAAGAATGCACCACAAAGGTATTGAACCCTTCTTGATTGCGGCGCTGCGAGGCTTGCTCGGCTTCGCTTTTATCGTGACTCGAAAGCCCGATGACGAAGTATCCGGCTTCGAGCTGTTCCGCCGGCGCCGCCGAGCGCAAAGTCGGATTGGCTCTTCGATTCGGATTTGCAGCAATCTTCTGTGTGTTGGAATTTGTGGTCTCTGCGTTTCGCCCCACGAGCCAATAACCAACGAGGCCGAGCACGGCCACCGCGCCGGCAATGAGCACACTGCGCCGCACGCTACTGCCCGTCTTCGTTGCCGTTGTGCTCTCGTGCGCCAAATACTTATCCGGGTCCCACTGCTCTCGCAAAACGCGTAGCAATATCTCGAGGCCGGCCTCATGGCTTTTGGTAAAATCGAGATACTGCAAGCGATGCAAACGCAAGGGCATTTTGCAGGCGCGATGCATCACGGGAATGATCGGCCGTTTTTCGCGCATGGCAAAGCCGATTTCGTCCATGACATTTTCAGACTTCACGGAATCGGGTGAGACGACGAGCAACAAACGCTCGCATGTTGCCAGCGCCTGCTCCACCTCGCGGTCCCAACGCGCGCCGGGCTGGATATCGAGTTGATCGAGCCAAATATCGACGCCCGCGGCACGCAACTCATTCGCGAGACGCAGCGCAAATTCCGCGTCCACACGGGAGTAGCTGATAAAAACGTGTTTGCCTTGCTCCATTTCTCTCCACCTCAAGTGTGATTACGCAGCACCGTTATTCAATCGTCACATACCGTTCGAGCCGCGCGACTTCTTTTTCATTCCAATACTTGCCCATCTCGCGGCGGAATTGTTCCATGCTCGTGTATGGGCGATATTCTTTGAACTCGTGCAGCACGCGGCGCCCGCTGCCGGGAATGCTCAAAATATCTTCGTCGCTTGCGGTGTTCAAGTTGATTGGAATGAAGACATATTGTTCGAGTCGCGCGACTTCTTTTTCATCAACGTACTTGCCGATCTCTTTGCGAAACTGCGCAAGCGTTTTGTACGGACGATACTCTTCGAACTCATGCACCATGCGCTTGCCCATGCCGGGGATCAACAGCATCTCTGCGCTTGTAGCGGTGTTGAGATTGATGTGCACGAAGAGCGCCTCGTACAACTCCGCGAGCTCCGCGGACTTAAGCACAGGCGCGAGCACGGCGTTCAACTCAACGATACTCAAGAACGGGCGTTTTTCCACAATCGTTTTCACAAGCGCCGCGTTGAGATGCGGCAACGCCAACAACTCTTTCTCGCTCGCCACGTTCGGGTCGATTAAATCCTGTTGTCTCCCTAGTTGTGCAAAAACGCTACCACCGAAAACGAACGCGATAGAGACAACGAATAACCGTACTCGAAGCACTTTCATCTTATTTTCCGTTGATTGGTTATGTTACTTCATGGGGAGATTATTGTCACGGAAACACCCGGCGCGACCGAGCCGCAACCCAAAGAAAAAGCAAAACGCAAAGGCCGCGAAGTTCACGCAAAGATCGCCAAGCGTTTTCTTCGCGTTCGTTGCGGACTCTTTGCGCGCGTTGCGGTAATTTTTTTACCCCAGTCCTGAAAACTTTGCTGAAAAAGCACAATGTTGCCGGTTTGTATTACGGGGAGCGACAGGAGCAGGGTATTTCATTTTGTCCATCTCTTTTCTGTGTGGCTCTGTGGCAGAATTATTTTTGCTTCAAATCGGGATGTCGATAACAATACGCCAACCCAATCAAGCCCAATTGCACCATCATCCCCGGCGCGAGCACGGGCGGGACGGTTGCGCCTTGCATTACTTCCCGAAACAATTGCCACCCGCTCAAATCCGGCTGCATTTCGAGTTTGAATTCCACTTTGGCTTGATAGTGCAGCACGCTGCCAATCGCTCCACTGAACACGAAGAGCAGCGCGAGTATTTGAAAGACACGCAGCAACGCACGGCGGCGCAACACGGCATAACCAAGCAACACAAGCAAGCTGCACGAAATGAGCATGAGCGGCGCCCATTGCCACGCATCTTCCGTGTGCCCGAGCAAGAGCAACTCCGTGCCGGTACCGAGGCTGCCGAAGAGGAAGATGGCGAGGAGGAAAGTGCGCAAGTTTGAAGAGGGAGTGGTTGGGCCTAGCATTTTTGTATCGGCAATATAACTTTATGTTCCTGAAAAGCTGCGTGCTCAAATACCGATCAATTCGAGCTCTTCGATCTCTGCAAAATCTTTACGATTCAAGGTCGCCAGCCGATTGATACCGTTGCCCAGGCCGATGCTGGCAATCTCGAAATCATGAATTCGTAGCCCAGTGGGTTGGTACTTCAATATCAGGTTTTGAAAGATAACGAAGGTATAATTGGTGGGATAGAGAACAGTAAAAGCCTCGGAGATCTCTAGCAAAGCGTTCAGAGCTTCCTCCGGCGAGAGTGGTGGCGGCTGACCCTTGGTGACGACGGCCAGAAACTCGGAAAGATTCTTTGAAGTCGTGAAGAGCTCGTCGTCCGATTCGTAAATCAATCTCTGTGCCCGTTCATGAAAGCGCGAGTCTTCGTCGACGGCATACACCATGATATTCGTATCAATCAGCAGCTTTTCATTCATAAGCCTCTCGACGAACATCAAGATTATCGAATTGGCCATTCAGTTTGAACGCCGGTCGTTTGCGTTTTTCAACGGACGGCTTCACTTTTAAGAAATGCAGAAAGGCCTGGACTTCCTGCAACGCTTCCTCCGGCAGTTTATCGATTTCGCTTTTGATGGAGTCGCGTGTGATCATGGCTGTTGTCTCCTTGAAATTTGTGTTTTCACGCCTCGAAAGATAATCTCTGCGCCCTCAACTCGCAAGCAATTTGTCTGAGCTTTAAATCGTCGCGCGGAAGTCCGGCTTCGCCCGCACTATCTCTCCCGCAAAAAAAACATTTTGAGGCCGCTCGCTGGCGCTCGCTCTGTTAAAAGCAAAAGCAACAACAACAGATAATGATCAAAAAAGACAAATAACCAAATAATCCATGATTGTCCTCAGCGCACCAAACGGACGTAGCCACCTGAGGCCGACAACGCCGTGGCTGCAATACCCGTAGAAGAAATAGACCACCCACGCCGCGCCCGGCGCCTGTTTATCCGCAGTCCAAATCCATCTCTGCTCTGCATCAAACACGCGCTCAATATACAAATCTCCATTCTTCTCCTCACTCTCCATCAAAGACATCGCC
>JABWAN010000925.1 GCA_013361015.1 Candidatus Zhuqueibacterota bacterium
ATCACTCCATCATGATCGGCCATCTCGGCGTGATTGCCATGAAGCTCGGTCGCAAAGTTGAATGGGACGGCGCGCGCGAACGCTTCGTGAACGACGCCGAGGCCGATCGTATGTTGTCAAGGCCGATGCGGAGTCCGTGGCATTTGTAGTAACGACAACAGTGTGCTTGTCATTCAGAAAGAATCTTTTTGGTCACTTGTAATTCTGCCAAGCGCTTAGAAAAATTCTTCCTGAATGACATATTGTAGTGAGTTCATGGCAATGAGAGGAGAAAAGGAATGCGACGAAGCTTGCACCAACGAATACTCGCGCTAGCCATCATTTGCTTGTTCGCTCTTAATGCAAAACCTTCCCACACACAAATCCCCGCCGATGACCTCGCCAAAATCGAAGCTGCTCTTCCCACGCAAGGGGCCGCAACGCCGCAGCACCCGCGCAAGCTGCTTGTCTTCACATTGACCGAAGGCTACAAACACGCTTCGATTCCATATGCTGCAAAGGCATTAGAGTTGATGGGACAAAAGACCGGCGCGTTCGCGGCGACGATCAGCGATAACATGGCGAGCTTTGCTGAGAATCAGCTCAAACAATTCGATGCCGTATGCTTCGTGAGCACTACGGAGCTGAAGTTTGCTGATCCCAAACTGCGCGAAAGCCTCATGAAGTTTGTCAAAGGCGGCAAAGGCGTGATCGGCATTCACGCGGCGAGCGATAACTTTTACAACTGGCCCGAGGCTGCGGAAATGATGGGCGGCTTGTTCGACGGCCATCCGTGGACTTCCAACGGCACATGGGCCGTGAAGATCGATGATGCGATACACCCGCTCACTGCAGCTTTCAGAGGCGAGGGCTTCTCGCTCAGTGATGAAATCTATCGCTTCAAAGCGCCAATTTCACGCGAGCATTTACGTGTGCTGATGAGCCTCGATCTCGCAAACGAGGGCAACCTCAAAGTCGAAGGGTTGCGCACGACGGACCTCGACATCCCGATTAGCTGGATTCGAAATTTCGGCAAAGGCTGCGTGTTTTATTGCTCGCTCGGCCACAACAATGAAGTGTATTGGAACGCCGCGGTGTTGCAGCACTATCTCGACGGCATTCAATTCGCATTGGGCGATTTGCAAGCGGATACGACGCCAAGCGTGGCAACGTGTTTGACCGCAATTGCAAAGTATGAATACGGCCAAAGCCGCGCGCGTCTCACGGAGTTGGATAATTTCATTCGCGTTTCGCGTTCTTCGCCGGAAGCATTGCAGCGCCTCGAACAAAATTTCCTGAAGATTCTTTCTTCGGCCAACGCCACGCTTGCGGGCAAACAATACGTGTGCGAACACTTGAGCACGCTGGGCACGAGCGCAAGCGTTCCCGCCTTAGCAAAGATGCTGAACAATCCCGAGACCGTGGAAATGGCGCGCTTCGCGCTTGAGCGTATTCCTCACGAAGCAGCTTTGGAAGCATTGCGCAGGGCCTTACCGCAAGCAAAGGGCAAAGCGCAAGCGGGTATCATCACTTCCTTGGGGCAACGCCGCGATGCCAAGTCTGTTGCACTTTTGGCAGGGTTGATAAAAAGCGCCGATACGATGATTGCATATGCGACCGTTGCCGCGCTGGGAGCGATTGCAGACGAGGATGCGGCCGAGGCCTTGCGTTCTGCGAAACAAGAAGCGCGCGGCGAATTTCTCTCGCGCATACTCGCGGCGCAACTGCAATGCGCCGAGGCTTTCGCCGCGCGAGGCGCGAAAGCGCAAGCCATGCAAATCTATATCGAATCGAACGTGAGCAACATTCCCGCGGCGATTCGTTTTGCGGCAGTGCGCGGACAGATTCTCACCGAGCCGGAAAATGCCGCGGGCAGAATTTTGCAATTTCTCGAGTCCAATGATCCGGTGTTGCAAGTTGCCGCGCCGCGTTTGGTCGGTGAAGTTCCGTCTTCACAAAGCCTCGATGCGATTGTCAATGCGCTGCCCAAGCTTTCCGCATTGCAACAAGTACAATTGCTCGCAGCGTTGGCGCAGCGCCGCGAGGCGAGCGTGCTCGTGGCCGCTTCACAAGCGACGAAGAGCGCGCATGCTGAGGTGCGACTTGCTGCTTTGCAAGCATTGGCGCACGTGGGCGATACTGCGAGTGTGCGGTTGCTAGCGGAAACAGCGATGCAACGCAATGAAGAAGGCAAAGCCGCGCGTGAAAGTTTGAATCGTTTGCGAGGGAATGACATTGACGCGGTGATTGCGTCGAACGTTCCCGCCGCGGAACCGAAACTCAAAATCGAATTGCTGCGCGCGATTGAAGCCCGGCGTATTTTTCCCGCTGCGCCTGTGGCGTTGCAAGCGGCGCGTGCGAATGAGGAAAACGTGCGAGTTGCGGCGATCCAAGCTTTGAAAACCGTTGGGGGGCCGGAGCATTTGCATGCGCTCATTGAGGGTCTTCTTCAAACAAAAAGCGAAGAAGAGCGGAGCGAATTAGAGAAAACCGTTGCGGCCGTGGCGCAAAGAATTTCCGAGCCGGAGCAACGCAACGCCGCGATTTTAGCGGCCATGCCGCACGCAACGAATCTCGAAGCAAAAGCCTCGTTGCTGCACGTGCTCGGCAAAGTCGGCGAGGCCTCTGCGCTGCCGACTCTAGGCGCCACGCTGCAAGATGCCAAACCGGAGCTACGCGCCGCCGCGATTCGCGCGCTTTCCGATTGGCCGAATGATGCGCCGCGCGAGGACTTGCTGAAGATCGCGCAAACTTCTCGCAATCAAACCGAAAAGATTTTGGCGTTGCGCGGTTTCGTGCATTTGGTTGGACTGGACAGCAGCCGTGCAAGTGCGCAAACACTTGAGCTTTATCAAACCGCGATGCAACTCGCACCCGATCTCGATACCAAGCGCGCGGTGCTCTCTGGTTTGGCGAAGCAACAAGAGGTGGCGGCGTTGGAAATGGCGGCGAAGTATTTGGGCGACGTGAATCT
>JABWAN010000926.1 GCA_013361015.1 Candidatus Zhuqueibacterota bacterium
CGGTCTTTCAAACGAAACGGCGCGACGTTATAAAAAATACCAGTGACCAAATAGATGGCAAGAAAGAGCAAGCCCATCGCCACGCTGTGCTGCCATGCCACTGCGAGGCCGAGCACGAGCAACAGGAGCATTTCGCCCCACGCGGCTACCCGCGGCACATGCCGCTGCGCGATGAGAAAAAGTTTGTTATTGCGGGCGTCGGTTTCAACGTCGCACAGTTGATTCAAAATATAGCCGCTGCCCATGAGCAGCGTGAGAAAGAATAAGAGCAACAGAGAATCTTCGGGCATGCCGTGCGTGGCGCCGTGGGTGTCGCCGAGTGCAAAACGATGATACGCAAAATAACCTGCCGCATAAACCGTCCACACCGGAAAGAACAACGTCGGGCGCAGCACGAACACATAGTCAAAAATTTTCACGAACCGTTTCATCCTTCGAATCTACCTCCCGCTTCCTGCGGGTTCATACTCAAAAGCATCTCTAATTTTAAATTGAAACTTTTCACTTAGAAATTTTCAGTCGCTCATCTCACTTTGGGGCGAGGCAATCCCGCCTAATCAGGGCCAGATTACGCCGTCTCTGGTTTCTTCGCGTGTTCGGGAACATGACTAGCGGCGGCCGGCATGCTGTGAGCGCCGACGTGGCCGTTGCGCCGCTCGTTCGCAAACTTGTCCATCATGTCTTCGGGAACGATAGGATATTCGCCGGTGAAGCACGCCGTGCAATAGCCGCCTTTTTCGTGCGGCACAGATTTGAGCAAGCCCTCGAGCGAAAGATACTTGAGGCTGTCTACTTCCAAATACGTTTTGATCTCTTCCAGGCTTCTGTTTGCGGCAATCAATTCTTTTTTCGTCGGGAAATCCATGCCGTAGTAACACGGCGAAACGATGGGCGGCGAACTGATGCGCACGTGTACTTCCTTTGCGCCCGCTTTGCGGAGCAAGCGCACGAGATTCTTCAGCGTGGTGCCGCGCACAATAGAGTCTTCCACCACGATAATGCGGCGCCCATTCAGCACGCCTTGCACCGGATTGAATTTGATGCGCACGTTGAAATCGCGCACGCTTTGATCCGGATGAATAAACGTACGGCCAATATAATGATTGCGAATCAAACCGATTTCATACTTGATACCGGAGTTGCGCGCATAGCCCAGCGCTGCGGTGTTCGAAGAGTCCGGCACGGCGATAACCATTTCCGCCTCTACCGGATGCTCGTTCGCGAGATTCTTGCCCAAACGCCGGCGCGCGCGATCGACATTCTCATCGAAAATTTTGCTGTCGGGCCGGGAGAAATACACAAACTCGAACACGCACGCCGCGCGCGGCGCTTTCTCTTCGAGAAAATCCGAGCGTTCGCCGTGTTCATCAAAGACGACAACTTCGCCCGGCTCCACTTCGCGCACATACTTCGCATCCAGCAAATCAAACGCACAAGTTTCCGAAGCCACGAGCCAAGTGTTGCGCTTGCGGCCAATGTTCAGCGGCCGCCAGCCGCGCGGATCGCGCACGGCAATCAACTTTCTGCGCGTAAGAATGACGAGCGAATATGCGCCTTTGAGCTGATTGAACGCGTCCTTGATGCGGCCCACGATATCGCCCGCTTGCGACTTCGCCATGAGGTGCAAGATGATTTCCGTATCACTCGTGGTTTGAAAAATGGAGCCTTCGTCTTCTAGCTGTTTGCGCAGCGTGCGGGCATTGACGAAGTTGCCGTTGTGCGAAATCGCCATCGAGCCGTGTTTGAAGTGCACGAGAAACGGCTGCGCGTTTTGCAGCATGGTCGAGCCGGTGGTGGAATAACGATTGTGGCCGATTGCAATTCTGCCGGGCAGGCTTTCAAAAACTTTTTCGTTGGAGAAAACGTTCGTGACCAAGCCCATGCCCGCATGACGGTGCAAGGTTTCATCGTCGCTCGCAGCAATGCCCGAGCTTTCCTGTCCGCGATGCTGCAGCGCATAGAGCGAGAGATATACAAGCTTCGCCGCTTCGTTATTGCCGTACACACCGACAATGGCGCAATTCGAGCGCGGCTTGTCTATTTCGGAGGTTGAGAAGGTGGAGTCCATAACAAGATTGTTCAATCGAGAAGCCGCCAACGCTAGAAGCAACGCAACAGATGAAAAGATTGGTTTTTATCCGTTATGTTGTTTCAATCGGTTGTGAAAATGTTCGTATCAAGTTCGCACGCAATAGTTCTGCTTCGGCAGATTGCATTATTGCCCACACAACGCGCGAAAAACTCGAAAAGGCTCTTCGCGTGTTTCGTGTATTTTGTGGGCAGAAATTCTAGTGTGCGTAATAAGTAGAAATGGAAACCGTTTTCTTATCTGCTCAATAGAAGCGCGGCAACGCCAATCCCCAGCACATCTGCAACCATGTCTTTCACGCTCGGTGTGCCTTTGCGCGAAACGTGATCATAAATCTCTTTGCCCAAGCCGATTGCAATCGTGGTGCCGATCGCAACACTCAGGCTCTGCTCATGTGAATGCTCCAACTCGCGGTGCCAAAGATAATACTGCGCGCCCGTGAGGAAGGCGCTCGCCACGAGGTGATCGGCTTTGTCTTTGCTGATCCAAGCGTCTTGGGCAAACGGCCGCGGCAGCGTCACACTCGTATCTGCCTCGCTCGCAACTTGCGATTGGGCGTGCGCGAGATTGCATGCAAAGAACACGAGCATCAAAAAAAGCAGGCGCATGGTAGCAACTCTTGCAGATAATTCAAAGGCGAATTTTCAGGCGAATTGCAAAAATAGGTGGGGGCGGCGCAAGCTCGCCCAGCGTGCGGCCTTCAAGCTCCGGGCTTTCATCAAAATCCGAGAGCTGTGCATCGACGTAGGCGTCGAGCATGCTGTAGACGATCAACGCCGCCAATCCCCAATAGCAGCCGTTGCGCCAATCTTCATAGAGCAGTTGATTGGCCTGATCGCCG
>JABWAN010000026.1 GCA_013361015.1 Candidatus Zhuqueibacterota bacterium
CCTCCTAAAAAAGCCGCTATCGATCACAACGACATGCGCGCCGAATATGATTTTGCAAACATGACCGGCGGTGTGCGCGGCAAGTATTACAAAGCTTATCGCGCAGGGCACACTATCAAGATTCACAAAGCCGATGGCTCAACTGTCGTGCAGCATTTCAAGCTGGAAGAGGGCGCGGTCATGTTGGAATCGGATGTGCGAAAATATTTTCCCGATTCGGAGGCGGTCAACAATGCTCTGCGCTGTTTGATTCCGTTGGTTAAAAAGAGTTCTCGCGTTCGAACCAAAGCTGCTTAACCCTGAACTAAACTTCTGAAAGCGTCCATGCCCAACATCACCATAGACGGCAAACCCCTCGAAGTCGAAGCCGGCACGACCGTGATTCAAGCCGCGGAAAAGCTTGGCGTCGAGATTCCGCGTTATTGCTATCATCCCGGCCTCAGCATTGTCGGCCAGTGCCGCATCTGTCTCGTTGAAATCGAAAAGATGCCCAAGCTGCAAGTCGCTTGCTACACGCCCGTGGCCGAAGGCATGGTCGTGCATACGCAGAGCGAAAAGGCGCTGCGCGGCCGCAAGGACGTGCTCGAACTTTTGCTTACCAATCACCCGCTCGATTGTCCGGTGTGCGATCAAGCCGGCGAATGCTGGCTGCAAGAATATTACATGCGCATCGGCCGCTACGACAGCAAGATGATCGAGGACAAAGTCAAAAAGGATAAAGCGCTCGATATCGGCCCGCACGTCATGCTCGATCAAGAACGCTGCATTCTCTGCAGCCGCTGCGTGCGCTTCTGCGATGAAGTGAGCAAGACGAACGAGCTCGGCATTTTCAATCGCGGCGATCACTCGGAACTCGCTCCGTATCCCGGCAAGAAGCTCGATAATCTCTATTCGGTCAACACCGTTGACATTTGCCCGGTCGGCGCACTCACGGAAAAAGATTTTCGCTTCGAGGCGCGCGTGTGGTATTTGGATTCGACGGATTCGATTTGCGCGGGCTGCAGCACGGGCTGCAATATTCAAATTCACGCGAACAACGAGCGCAAGCACCATGCAGAGGGCCGTCGCGTCGTGCGCCTCAAGCCGCGCTTCAATCTCGAAGTCAACCAATGGTGGATGTGCGACATTGGCCGCTATAGTTATAAGAAAGTTGATGATCCCTCACGCATCACCGCACCGATGATGAAGAACGGCGACCAGTGGGTGGAAACTTCATGGGACGTCGCGCTCGAAGCCGTCGCACAGAAAGTCAAAGCTGCGAGCAAAGACGCGATTGGCATTCTCGCCTCGCCGCAAATGACGAATGAAGATTTGTTCGTACTCAAAAATTTTGCAGACAAGTTGGGCGTCACAAATCTCGCCGCGACCGTGACGCCGAAACAAACGCCGTCGCACGATGACCTCCTGCTCAAGGCCGATCGCAATCCCAACACGCGCGGCGCGGCATTGCTCGGCTTTGATGTAAATGGCGAAGTCACTCGTGAGTTGCTCAAGAAGAAGCTCGGCGTGCTTTTCATCTTCCATCATGATTTGCACGAAGGCTTCGATGCCAATGAGTTGAAAGCTTTGCAAAACGTTGCGACTATCGTGTTCATCGGCACGAATCAAAACGCCACGAGCAATCTCGCGCACATCGTTTTGCCTGCTGCAGCTTGGGTGGAAAAAGAAGGCTCGTTTACGAACTTCGCCGACCGCGTGCAGCGCATTCGCAAAGCGGTCGAGCCGCTCGGCGATGCCCAGCCCGTGTGGATGATCATCAAAAAGCTTGGGCGTTTGTTGAATGTCTCCGTGCCCGCGGTGGAAGCCGAAGACGTTTTCAAAACACTCGCGCGTGAAGTGAAGCCGTTCGCGGGATTGAGCTATGAAGCCCTCGGCGAAGAAGGCATTAAACTCGGCGAAGATCCGCAAGCGAAAATCGCCGCGCGCAAATTGAACAAAGTGCCGGACAAGCTGCGCCTCATTTCGATTTTTGAGTGATGATTTGATTGAAAACGCCGCTCGCATTGTCATTCTGCAAGAATCTTTTCTAGTGCTCGGCACACATCGAAAAAAGAGGCTCGGGTAACACGTAAAAAGATTCCTCCTGAATGACACGTAACTTTACATTTGGATAAACCATGTTTGAAATCACCGCCACGCTTCTAAAAATTTTCTTCTTCATTCTCATCTTCGTGTTCAACACCGCGGCGTTGCTCACGTGGGTGGAACGCAAGCAGAGCGCGCTGATGCAAGATCGCGTCGGCGCGAATCGTGCCACGATTTTCGGCCTGCGCGTCTTCGGCTTGTTCCACATTGCCGCGGACTCGCTGAAGATGTTCTTCAAAGAAGACTATCGCCCGCAAGGCGCCGAGAAATTTTTATTCTCCTTTGCGCCCGGCCTCGGCATGTTCTTCGCAACCGTTGCGTTCGCCGCGATTCCATTCGCGGACACGCTCATCGTCGGCGGCAAAGAAGTCGTGATGCAAGTTGCCTCGCTCAATGTCGGCATCTTGTATGTATTCGCACTCATGTCCATGGCGGTTTATGGCGTGGTGCTCGGCTCCTGGGCTTCGAACAACAATTATGCGCTCATCGGCGGCTTGCGCGCCTCCGCGCAAATGATTTCGTATGAAGTTGCCATCGGCGTTTCGATCATTGGCGTGCTCATGGTTTATCAGAGCGTTGATCTGCAACACATCGTGCGCGCGCAAGGCGAGTTGTGGTTCGGCTGGCTTCCCAAGTGGGGCTTGTTCGTGCAGCCCATCGGCTTTCTGCTCTTTCTCACCACCGGTATCGCGGAATCCAAACGCATTCCCTTCGATGCGCCCGAAGGCGAAAGCGAAATCATCGGCTATCACGTCGAGTTCAGCAGCATGCGCTTCGGCATGTACTTCTTGACGGACCTTATCGAGACCGTTCTCATCGGTGCGATTACAGTTACGCTCTTTCTCGGCGGCTGGCAAGTGCCGTATTTGATGCCCGACGGTTTTCATTTTCCTTGGGGCACGACGCTCGAATTGTCGAATCTCACTGTGACCATTCTCCAATTTTTGAGCTTCTCGCTCAAGATTGCGGTGCTCATGTGGTTCATGATGATCATTCGTTGGACGCTCCCGCGTTTTCGTTATGATCAAGTCATGTTCCTCGGCTGGAAAATTCTATTGCCCGTCGCGCTCGCAAATATCGTGATCACCGCGGCGGTGATTCTCCTTTTGGAGTGAGGGATTGACCGAGTGGTGGATTAGTGGACTGATGGAGTAATGGAGTTGTGGAGCGAAGGCGAGATGCGTACTCGATTCTCGGTCCCAATCTCCACAGTGGTAACGAGGAACCAAAGCAATCAACCAGCAACAAATAACCAGCATCCAGCAACCAGACTATGAACGTTCACGACAAATATAAACCGCTTACCTTTTGGGAACGCACCTATCTCCCGCGCATTTGGGACGGGCTTGCGCTCACCATGCGCCGATTCTTTTTCAACCTATGGCATTTCACGCTCGCGAGCATGGGCGTGAAGCGCGAGTGGAAAGGCGCAGTCACGGTTCAGTATCCCGAAGTGCGGCGGCTCTTTTGGCCGCGTTTGCGCACGTTGCATCGCCTCACCAAGCGCGAAGACGGCACGCCGCGTTGCGTCGCGTGTATGATGTGCGAGACCGTTTGTCCGGCGAAGTGCATTTACATCGTCGCGGGCGAGCGGCCGGAGAAGCAGATCGAAAAATTTCCCGTCAAGTTCGATATCGATCTCGGCAAGTGCGTGTTCTGCGGCTATTGCGTGGAAGCCTGTCCGGAAGACGCGATTCGCATGGACACCGGCGTGCTTGAAATTTCCGCGTACTCGCGCAACGCCATGCTGCTCAATCGCGATACGCTGCTGAGCTTCGAACCGAAGAAGGAATACTACGTCGCGCGCCCGGATTTGGCGTGAGCACAAGTATGTTTCCGTGAAGGTGATAGCTATGTTTAAAAACATAAAACTCTCACAAATATTTAGCTTGTCCGAGCGAGCAGTGGTGCACTCCGGTGATTGCTTGGAACTGTTGAAAATCATTCCTGATGGTGCGATGCAGTTGATCGTGACCTCTCCGCCCTACAACCTCGGCAAGGAATATGAACGAAAGCTCAAGCTGGAAGAATATCTCGAGCAGCAAAAAACGGTGATAAGTGAGTGTGTGAGAACTTTATCCGAACGCGGGAGCATATGCTGGCAAGTTGGGAATCACGTCGATAATGGTGCGATTATACCATTGGATTCGGTGTTGTATCCGATCTTCAAGGATTCCGGCTTGAAGATGCGCAATCGTATCATTTGGCATTTTGAACACGGCTTGCACTGCTCACGCAGATTTTCCGGACGCTATGAGACAATCATTTGGTTTACCAAGTCGGATGATTATGTTTTCAATCTTGACCCGGTCCGTGTCCCGCAGAAATACCCTGGCAAAAAGTATTTCAAAGGACCGAAGGCGGGGCAATATTCGTCGAATCCTTTGGGCAAGAATCCTGGCGATCTGTGGGTGATCCCGAACGTCAAAAACAACCATGTCGAAAAGACGCTTCATCCTTGTCAATTCCCGGTTGAGCTCGTGGAGAGGCTGGTGCTTTCCATGTCGAACGAGGACGATTGGGTACTAGACCCGTTTTTAGGCGTGGGTTCAACCATCGTCGCGGCGCTCAGACACAATCGTCGTGGTGTGGGCGCCGAGGTTATGCCGCAATATGTCAAAATCGCGGCCGAGCGCATCAAATCCACTGTTGCTGGAAATTTGAAAACTCGCCCGATGCACAAGCCGGTTTATGATCCCAAGGAAGCGGGAAATCGTTTGACCATTGCGCCTTGGACGGTTCAGTCAACGAGTCAGCAAACCAGTTTATTGGATGAAGCACTGTCTTAAGTGATGAGGCGGGCGACAAATGAAAATTGTCGAAACTTATTCTCATCTCAATGGCGAAGAATATCTTCTTGTTCATCATGCAGAAATATACGACGAAATCAAACAGGTCATCGCTCAAGTTCAAGCCTCGAGATTTTTGACCAAGCAGAGCAAAGAAAAAACGATGCGAGGCAAACAGCTTTTCGATCCGAAGGCGATCAACGCCGAGTTTCGGCGCTTGTTCGGCGCCGCGGGTTGGAAGGAATCGCGCTATCAGTATTATGTGACCACAAACAGAAAATACCTTCAAGACATTATCAACCTTCCGTTGCAGCAGCAAAAACGATATTTGATGGAACAAGGCGTCGAAGTCCCGATTCTTTCTTACAAACAAACGGATTTCGTTAAGAGCCGTATCGCAATTGAAGTGCAATTCGGAAAGTATGCGTTTGTAGCTTTTGATCTGTTTGTCAAGCATCTTTTATTCTACAGCGGCGACATTATCAATGTCGGAATCGAAGTTCTGCCGGTCAAAGCCATGGCCTCCGATCCTTTGGGAGGCCGGTTGATGTCAACTGGAGTTGCATATTACGAGGGCGAAGTCTACAATATTTTGCGACATGGCCGCAATAGCCCGCCTGTGCCGTTATTGATCATGGGTATTGCGCCTTGAGCCGGATTTTCAAGCTTGCGCTTCCTACCTTGTTTCTCTATATTGCGACGCTTCAAAACGCTTTTGCACAACTCTGTTTGGCATTGTGCTAGCGTCACTTACTGTGCTTGCATTCTCGTTCGATCAACGTACTCGTTGTGCAACCAGGATCGCGGAGGAAAAATGTCTCATCCCACCCAGCCTTTTCTGCAAAAAGAAAAACGTTTTATCGAAGAAGGCCGCTACGGCGATAACGTCATCATCACTTCGATCGATGCGCTGCTGAACTGGGGGCGTCTCTCTTCGGTTTGGCCCATGACTTTCGGTTTGGCGTGTTGCGCTATCGAGATGATGGCGGTCAGCGCTTCGAAGTATGATATCGACCGCTTTGGCGCCGGTGTGTTTCGTCCGAGTCCGAGGCAATCCGATCTCATGATCGTCGCAGGCACGGTCACCATCAAAATGGCGCAGCGCGTAAAGACGCTCTACGACCAAATGCCGGAGCCGAAGTACGTCATGTCCATGGGAAGTTGTGCGACCTGCGGCGGCCCGTATTGGAAGCACGGTTATCACGTGCTCAAAGGCGTGGACAAAATCGTTCCAGTGGATATCTACGTGCAAGGCTGCCCGCCGCGGCCCGAGGCGTTGCTCGATGGTTTGCTCAAGCTGCAAGAAAAAATTCGCCGCGAAAGCCACATCAAACGCAAACTTACGGAGGCTGTGCGCTAATGACTGCCGCTGACATTGTTCAAAAATTGCGCGACCGGTTCGGCGATAAAATTTTGGCGTTCGATGAGAAGGCCCTCGATCCGGTGGTGAAAGTCGCGCCGCAAGCCGTGCATGAAGTCTGCAAATTTTTGAAAGACGAGCCGGATTTGTATTTCGATATGTGCCACGATCTCGCGGGCTATGATCTCGGCGCCGGTAAAGAGCTTGGCGTGATCTATCATCTGTTCTCGTTCAAACACAAGCATTGGTTCACCGTGAAAACCGAACTGCCGCGCGAGCACGCGCACCTGCCGAGCGTATCTTTGCTATGGCGCACCGCAGAGTGGCACGAACGCGAAGCTTACGATCTCTTTGGGATCACGTTCGACGGTAACATTGATTTGCGACGGATTCTGTGCCCGGACGATTGGGAAGGCTGGCCGTTGCGCAAAGATTACAAAGTGCAGGAATACTATCACGGTATTCGCGTGCCTTATGATGAAGATTGGAGCCAGTTTGATACACTGGCCGTGAATCCCGACCGCGGGCATTACGTGTTTGCGTTTGAAAAGAAATTGCCGGTGGTGAATGAGAATGGCAAGTCCGCAGAGAAGGCGGCGCAATAGGGGGCGCACAACAACGCCTTCAAATTATGTCGGGCATTGATAACCTCCACAACAATTTTTTTCAGAAGGTTTTCTCCGAAGCTGCCAACGCGGAAACCTTTCTGAAAGTGGCTCTGCCCGCAGCATTGCAGAACCGGCTTGATTTTTCGGACCTCACACTTGATTCGACTGCCTATGTTTCCGAAGAATACAAAACTTCATTTTCAGATTTAGTCGTGAAGTGCCGGACACAAGAGGAAGAGCTGCCGGTTGATATTTATTTTCTCTTCGAGCACAAATCTTTTCAAGATAAAGGCCTTCTCGTGCAACTCTTACGCTACATGAGTTTGATGTGGCAAAGAGATCATGAGGAGAAAAAGCCGCTGCGCGTTATCGTGCCGTTGGTGATTTATCACGGCGAAAGTGCGTGGCAGATTCCAGTGCAATTCCTCGAGCAGTTTGCCATTCACGAAGAATTGAAACCGTTCTTGCTCAATTTCACCTATGTGCTTTTTGATGCCAACGCTTGGGATTGGCAGGCAGAGAGCAGCCGGCCATTGCGCGCGAACGTTTTCCTGCTTTCTGCTATGATGTTGATGAAAGCCGCGTTTGGCAAGGATTTGGAGCTTATCCGGCAGATGTTTCAATTGTGGCATCAAATTGGTTTCATACATGAGAAGGAACGAATAAATTTTTTGTTGATTTATATTGCAGAGACGCAAGATATTTCTATCACCAACCTGCAGAAAATTGCGGAAGAGACTAAGCTGCAAGGAGAAGAAGTCATGCCTACATTAGCTCAAAGACTGAGAGAAGAAGGGATGGAAAAAGGGATGGAGAAAGGGATGGAGAAAGGGATGGAGAAAGGGATGGAAAAGGGCTATCTCCTGGATCGGCAGGAGGTCTTGATCATGCTCTTGGCCACGCGTTTTCCCTTGAGTGAAAACGAAAAACAGGCCATCCGTGAAGTCACTGAGCTTGAGAAATTGACCGCGGCCCTCAAACTAGTAGTCACGGCGCATACAAAAGAAGAAGTCCTGGCAAACTTGAAAAACGGACAGCTTCAACAAGCGCCCGCAGCAAATTCGAACTGAGTACGCGAAACCTCTAAACGGCATGCTTTCAAGGAGCGATCATGAGTCAGTATTTCAAAAATGTTTTCAGCGGCGTTTATACGGTGCTGATCGGCATGCGCGAAACGTGGAAGCATCTCTTCCGTCCGGCCACGACGATTCGCTATCCACACGCGCGCGTGGAATTGCCGGCCGGAACGCGCATGCAGCTCTTCAATAATGTTGACGATTGTATCGGCTGCCTCAAGTGCGCGCGTATCTGTCCGGTGGATTGCATTTACATCGACACGGTGAAGGCCAAGCCGACCGAGGACCTTGGCAAAGCTTCAACGGGCAATCCCATTCGCCAACATGTTGTGCGTTTCGATATCGACATGTTCAAGTGCTGCTATTGCGATTTGTGCACCACCGTGTGCCCGACGGAATGTTTATACATGACGGACAAGTACGAGTCAACGGTTTACGAACGCAGCAACGGCATCTTTCATTTCTCGAAATACGAACCCGCGCTCGCTGCGAAAATGCTGGCCGAGCAGGCCGCCGAAGAAGCCGCGGCCGCTGCGGCTCGTGCTGCAAAAGCTGCCGCTGCACCGCCGAAGCCGAAGCCTGCTGCGGCAGCGGAACCGGCGACGCATTGAAATATTTTTGGCAGATATCAGAATGTTTTGCTTTGAGAAAATAAATGCCTAACAACGCTCAGGGTGGTTTGAAAAAACGCGTCTTCGCTGCGTTTCGCAACACGCATCAAAAATTTCTCGAGCACCCGTTCGTCGCGCGCGCCATCTCCAATCAGTTTCACAAGCTCTACTATCACTCTCCTTTCCGGCCGTGGCTCAATACCCACTGGCTTGGAATTCCCATACTCAAGTGCCCGCTCGATGTTTGGATCTATCAAGAGATCATTCATGAAACCAAACCCGATGTTATCATCGAGTGCGGCACATACAAGGGCGGCAGCGCATTGTTCTTCGCTTCATTGTTTGATTATTTTAAGCACGGGCGCGTGATTACGATTGACATTCAAGCAGACGCACAGCGCCCGCAGCACGACCGCATCACCTACTTGCTCGGCTCCTCCATTGCGCCGGAAGTTGTCGCGCGCGCACGTGCGCTGCTTCAACCGAATGAAAATATCATGGTCGTGCTCGATTCGGATCACTCCATGTCGCATGTTTTGCAAGAGATGAAAATTTATAGTGACTTGGTGCCGTTGGGCGGTTATATGATCGTGGAAGACACAAACGTCAACGGCCATCCGGTTGCGCCGCAATACGGCCCGGGGCCGATGGAAGCAGTGCAAGCTTTCTTGCGAGAGAATGATTCCTTTGTTGTTGATAAAGCACGTGAGAAATTTTTTATGAGCTTCAACCCGAATGGGTATTTGAAGAAGATCAAAAACAGTGTACGAAAACATTGACTTCACACAGATCAAAAACGCACTCGGAAGAGCTTTATCCGCGTGTGCTTTTGATTCGTGTGAAGTTAAAAGAACGCCATCCGTTAGCAAATTTTTCTGTTTCTGACTTAACGCAGGAACTCAAACATGCTTGGCACACTCGGAAACATATTCAAGCGGCAACGCTACTACTTCGAAGACGAAGGCCAGATGGTCGTCGATGTCGATCCCATGGCGGCGATTGAAAAGCACAATTATGAAGTCATGGCGCAGGCTCGGCAGAGTAAAGATTTTCCCGGCGAGGACATGATCGTGCAGATGGGCCCGCAGCATCCTTCCACGCACGGGGTGTTGCGCTTGGAGCTTGTGCTCGACGGCGAAATCGTCAAAAAAGTCACGCCGCATGTCGGCTACCTGCATCGTAATTTCGAAAAGCATGGCGAGAATCTTGGCTGGAATGAAGTGATTCCCTACACCGACCGGCTGGATTATCTCGCGTCCATGAGCATGAATTGGGGTTATTGCCTCGCCGCGGAAAAAATTCTCGGTGTGAAAGAGCTGCCGAAAAAAGTGGAATACATTCGTGTGATTTGCGGCGAGTTCATGCGCATCGCCAGCCATCTCATGGCGGTCGGAACGTTCGGTCTCGATGTCGGCGCGGTGACGCCTTTCCTCTGGGCCTTTCGCGATCGCGAGCGCATTCTCGATCTGTTTGAATGGATTTCCGGCGCGCGCTTGCTCTACAATTACATTTGGATCGGCGGCCTCAGCCGCGATATGCCCTCGGGCTGGTTGAAGCAGGCAAGCCAGTTCCTCGATGAGTTTGAGCGCAATATGAAAGAGTTCAATCGCCTGCTCACCGGCAACCATATTTTCGTGAAGCGTGCAGCAGATGTCGGGATCCTGCCGCCGGAAGTGGCGATCAATTGCGGCGCGACCGGTCCGGTGCTGCGCGGCAGCGGCATCAAATGGGACGTGCGCAAAGACGAGCCGTATTCGCTCTATCCGCAATTCGAATTCGACGTGCCGGTGGGCGAAGGTTTGTTTGGCCCGGTCGGCTCCGTGCTCGATCGTTATTATGTGCGCATCAAAGAGATCGAACAGTCCGTCAAAATTTTGCGTCAAGCCATTGCGCAATGCCCGGAACAAGGCGATGTGAAAGAAGCGATCCCGCGGCGCATGCGACCGCCCGCCGGCGCAGAGTGCTATTCGCGCAGCGAAGCCCCGCGCGGCGAAATCGGTTTCTATCTCCGCTCCAACGGCACGGACATTCCCGACCGCGTGCGTTGCCGCTCCTCGTG
The DNA here is from genome assembly GCA_013361015.1 of Candidatus Zhuqueibacterota bacterium. GTDB lineage: Bacteria > Zhuqueibacterota > Zhuqueibacteria > Zhuqueibacterales > Zhuqueibacteraceae > JABWAN01. The sequence continues at coordinate 10,589 of JABWAN010000026.1, forward strand.
CTTCGTACACGTGAGCCTGCTCGATGAAATAAGTCGCGGCGCAATGATCGCGGACATGATTTTGATCATCGGGAGTATTGATATTGTTTTGGGCGAGGTGGATCGGTAGTGCCATATCGCTGCGTTTAACAAGTCTTGTCATTCGACACCCCTAATAATGGAAGCATAGCTTATGGAAGCAATTCGTTTGCAAAGAGCACTCAAAAAGGACGGCGAAATTGTTTTGACCGGCTTGCCATATAAGAAAGGCCAGTTCGTCGAGATGATCTTGATGATTGAACCGCTTGCTGCAAAAAAACGCCATCGTTTGACGGCGCGCCAATTGATTCACTCCGATCTTGTCGGGCTTTGGGAAAATCGTAAAGATATCGAAGATAGTGCGGCATATGCCCGTCGGCTTCGGGAACAAGCGCAACATCGTCAGAGATAGAAAATGATTCTTCTCGACACCGACATCATGATTGATCTTTTGCGGAATTACCCGCCGGCAGTCGTGTGGTTGCGTTCTTTGGGGGATGAAGAGATCGCATTGCCAGGTTTTGTGGTGATGGAATTGATTCAAGGTTGTCGAAACAAAGCAGAATAGAAAAAGATTGAGAAGACACTGAAGCCGTATAGCGTACTTTGGCCGGCGGCTGCAGTCTGTGATGAAGCCTTATCTGCATTCTCTCGTTATCATCTTAGCCATTCGCTCGGTCTGCTCGATGCTCTGATCGGTCAAACTGCGGTTGCGTTGGGTATGCCCCTTCATACGTTCAATCAGAGACATTATGCGCCGATACCGAAATTGATTACCGTTCAGCCCTATAAGAGAAATGCTGCTTCTGGATAAAGAAACCGTTCGTTGAGGCTACTCGCGCAGCGAAGCGCCGCGCGGCGAGATCGGTTTCTATCTCCGCTCTAACGGCACGGACATTCCCGACTGCGTGCGCTGCCGTTCCTCATGTTTCGTACACGTGAGCCTGCTCGACGAAATAAGTCGCGGCGCAATGATCGCGGATATGATTTTGATCATCGGGAGTATTGATATTGTTTGGGGAGAGGTGGATCGTTGATGTCACGGCGCAGAGCTTTATCTGATAAAAAGAAAATTTATTGTAGCGCCGATCTTGTCATGGCCCATTCGACAGTGAATCAAACAAATGAGCGACTGGCAACGCAAAGTCGCCCTCGCTTAACGGCAAGTCAACTACTTCGCTCTGAACTCGTTGGGCTTTTGGAAGATCGCAGCGACATCGAAGACAGCAGAGCATATGCGCACCAGCTTCGGGAACAAGCGCAACATCGTCGAAGATAGAAAATACTCATCTTCGATATGGACATTCCCGACCGCGTGCGTTGCCGCTCCTCGTGCTTCGTACACGTGAGCCTGCTCGACGAAATCAGCCGCGGCTGCATGATCGCGGATATGATTTTAATCATCGGGAGCATTGATATTGTTTTGGGCGAGGTGGATCGGTAGAGAATTTGCGGAAGATTTGAAGTGAGTCAAATATGCTTGAGTGGCAAGGTCATGAGCAAACCACTTGAAGAATTAATCAAAGAGCTGCCGCGCGATCTCAAATCCGAAGTCAGAGACTTTGCAGAGTTTTTGTTGACGAAACGAGCCAAGAAAGCGCCGAAAAAGCTTCGGCAAGATTGGGCTGGCGGGTTGAGTGACCTGAGAGATCAATACACGGAAATCGAGTTGCAGAAAAAAGCATTGGAATGGCGAGAAGATCGATCTGTTTGATCGACTCCAATATCTGGCAGCGAAGAAGTATGACACTGGATTGTTGAGCATCGATAAGGATTTTAACCGAACCACGCTAGGGCATAGAACCCCGGCAGAAATTTTGACGAGAGCTCAGTAATACAACCTATGCCATTTGAGCGCGAAGTTTTAGACGTCGATGTTATCTTTGTCGGTGCCGGCCCGGCGAGTTTGGTGGGCGCATTGCATTTGCAAAAGCTGCTCGCTGCTAAAGGCCAAGCCGACACGAGCATTGCGATCATCGAGAAGGGCCGCGAGGTGCATTCGCACGCGCTCTCCGGCGCGGTGTTCATTCCGCGCGCGATTCGTGAATTGTATCCAGACTTCGATACAATTTGTCCGATTCCCAAAGCCGAGGTGACGAAGGACTCAGTCTATTTTCTCACGGAAAAGAGCAAACTGAAATTTCCGATCACGCCGCCGCCGTTGCAGAATCATGGCAGCTACGTGCTCTCGCTGCAAAATCTCGTGGCGTGGCTGGGACAGAAAGTGGAAGAAGCGGGCATCAATCTTTTCCCTTCCTTCCCCGGCGCGGAATTGCTCTATGAAAACGATGCCGTCGTCGGCGTGCGCACGCGCGATCAAGGCATTGACAAAGAAGGCAAAGAGAAAGCGAACTATACGCCCGGCGTTGACATTCGTGCGAAAGTCACGGTGCTCGGCGAAGGCCCACGTGGCACGCTCGCGAAAACGTTGATCGACAAAAAAGGTTTGCAGAATGGCAGAAGTCCGCAAGTGTATGCCATCGGCGTGAAGGAAGTTTGGGAAGCCCCGCACCAACGCGAGGGCGAAGTGCTTCACACGATGGGTTTTCCGCTCGATACACGCACGATGGGCGGCGGCTTTCTTTATTTCATGCCGGACAATTTGGTTTCGCTCGGCTTGATCATCGGCCTCGATTATCAAGACCCGTTTCTCGATCCGCATCATGAGTTGCAACGCCTCAAAGCGCATCCGCTCATTCGTGAAATTCTTATGGGCGGCAAGATGATCAGCTACGGTGCGAAGACGATTCCCGAAGCGGGTTTGTATGCCATGCCGCAAATGTATACCGACGGATGTTTGCTCATCGGCGACACTGCGGGGTTTCAAAATGTGATGAAGCTGAAGGGTATTCATCTCGCGATGAAAAGTGGCATGCTCGCCGCGGAAACGATTGTCACCGCGCTTGAGCAGAATGATTTCTCCGAAGCCGCGCTCAGTGATTACGAGCAGCGTTTCAAAAAGAGTTGGGCGTATGATGAAATGCGCAAAGGCCGCAACTTTCATCAAGGCTGGGAGCATGGCTTGATTCCGGCGATGTTCAATGCGGGATTGCAATTCTTAACCAACGGCTGGGGCTTCAAAGAGCGCAAACATTTTGCCGCCGGTCATACGCACATGCGCAAGGTCGCGGATTATTACGGCGAACAACGCCGCGATGACAAATACGCGAGCTTGGTGTTCGATCGTACTTTGACGTTCGATAAAGTCACCGACGTTTTTAATGCGTACAATCTGCACGATGAAAATCAACCGCCGCACTTGCTCGTCGCGGATTATGATTTGTGCAGCGAACGATGCACCGTGGAATACGGCAATCCCTGCCGCCACTTCTGCCCGGCGAATGTTTATGAAATGGTGGAAGAACACGGCAAGCCGCAATTGCATTTGAATCCCTCGAACTGTGTGCATTGCAAAACCTGCGACATCATGGATCCGTATCAGATCATCACATGGGTTCCGCCGGAAGGTGGCAGCGGGCCGAATTATAAAAATCTCTAACAATGAAAGTTTCCCCGAAGCGCGGCGCCGGCCTTCACACGCAGAACTTGTGTTGAAGATGAAATAAAAATTTCTTATCGTGATCACAACGACGATTTTTTAAACACGGTTTACAGTCATCCTTTGAGTTTCACAAAATGATAAAGAAAGCTACGAAAACGCTGACGCGTGAATTGTACGGCGGCGAATGGTACGAATATGTGCCGTTGGGCAAGCACGTTGTCGCGGCTCCAGGGGTCTGCGGCGGCAGACCGACCTTCAAATATACCCGCTTGGAGGTGAGTGTCATTTTGGATTTATTGGCCGCGGGCTGGAGTGTTCAAAAAATTCTACGCAACTATTCTCACAGCCGCATCTCCGCCGCAGCGATCAAAGAAGCCGTTCATTTGGCCAAAGAAACTTTGCTCAATAATACCCGCAAATTAAAAACTGCGGCATGATCGTTCTGGATGAAAATATCTTTGGTCGAATCGTCGTTAAGGGATTGACGACTTGGTACAAAGGCCAATTAACCTCGATCAACGAGTTGCGGGTGAATACAGTTGTGAAGGATGATGCCGTGCCGGTGATACTTCGAACCGTGAAGCAACCTACCTTCATCACTACCAACGTCTCCGACTATTGGCGAAAGATGCCTGCGCACAAGGCTTATTGCATGATCTGTTTTGAGCTAACCAACGAGCAGGTTGTCGAAATTCCACGTTTGTTGCGCGCCGTTTTGGGCTTCAAGGAATTCAAAACCAAATCTGTGCGTATGGGCAAGATTGTGCGCGTTCGACGCCATCGCATCGACTATTACGAGATCGGTTCCAATCAAACCTCTACGTTGAATTGGCCCGGCCTGTAGTTTAGCAAATGGTGATTCTTTCTGAAGCGGTTCGTCTATCAAACAAGCTCTTAAATGCCATGGACCTCATTCACCCCGACATCAACCGCTATCTCGATGCTCTTTTGCCTGAGCGCCATCCCAAATTGCTTGAGATGGAGCGCTTCGCGAAAGAGCGCGACTTTCCTATTATTGGGCCGCAAGTGGGGCGCATCGTATATCAATATGTGAAGATCACAGGCGCGCGGCGCGTGTTTGAAATGGGCTCGGGCTTCGGCTATTCCGCGTTTTGGATTGCGATGGCCTTGCCCGAAAACGGCAAAGTGATCTGCACCGAAGCTTCGCAGAACAATGTTGATCTCGCAGAGGATTATCTCAAAGTCGCGGGTTTGCTGCCCAAAGTGGAAC
>JABWAN010000927.1 GCA_013361015.1 Candidatus Zhuqueibacterota bacterium
GATAGCGGCGCCGCGGCTGAGCGCTTCCACGCCCAACGTACCGGCGCCGGCGAAAAGATCGAGCACACTCGCACCGACAACAAACTCTCCGATGATGTCGAAAAGCACGGTACGCACGCGATCGCTCGTAGGACGAATCTCACGGCCTGGTGGCGCGAGCAAGGAATGCCCTTTGCGTAAGCCGGCAATCACACGCATGATGGCTCGGGTTACATCTCGAACTGCATGACCAGATCGAGGTAATCCGTGCTCAGGGATTTGCGATCCGACGGGCTGACGATGATTTTATAGACCGACACGTTGATGTTTGCATTTTCGAGCGCGCTTAGAAATGCCATCACATCGCTATTGGCGCCGGCCAGATGCACCTGAATCGGAGTGCCCTCGCCGCTCCCGGCGCCCGTGGCGAGCCGCTTCAAACTAAGATTGTTGCCTTCGCTTTGTTGCTTTAACCATTCCGCGAAGTCGCTTGCGCTCATCTGATTGAGTGCGCCGGACAGAATGATCCCGCCGGCTTGCGGGTCCATTTCGCCTTTTACCAGCGCTTTGTTCAAGGTGCCGCCGTTCGCGGACATTTCCGATTGCGAAACCGTTTTGGCGTCAACTGCGCCCGCTTTCTGCCGCAGCATGTCAGCCACATTGCTCGCTTCCTGCGGAGAGGAGGACCGAAATTCCGCGAAGAAACGATGATTGCCGTGATACGTGATCAACGTAAAGTCATTGGCGCCGCTCAGGGAATTGGCCAACGCCCGCACGGTGGTAACTGCAAGCTTGGTGGAAGAAAGCTGTTGCCGTTCTAATGGCGACAATGTCGCACTCAAATCCGGCTCGCGTGTGGCAGGCGTTGCAGCCGGAGTCTCGGTCGTCGCGAGGGGCTGCTCGGTCGTGCCCGGCGTTTCGGTTGCCACGCCCAAGTCGGAGGTATCCAACGGCGCGCTGCTCATCGGCTCTTCGATAGTTTCGACCGGCGGCTTGTTGACCGTCAAATCATCCTTCTTTTTGCGATCGTGCGGAAACAAGAAGAACACCGCGGTGAGCGCCATCAGAATCAGGCCCAAGACGATGAAATAGGCCTTCGTGCGCGAGGAGCCTTCGTTGCCGCTGTAAGCTTCCGCGGGTCTGCGCGAAAAGGAAGGTGCAGCCGACTCCCGGCCGAAAGACTTCGACTCCATGGGCTCTTGCTTGGTATACGAAGAGACGTCGTCGTCCATTTTTTTATACGGCTCATCGAGGCTAACCGTTTTTGCGAAACTCTCTTCGCTCTGGCGGTCCTCGCTGCTTTCCTCCTCACCCAACAAATTGATGTCGACCATTACCGGCCTCCACTCGATGATATTTAAAAAGGTTATAAATTCTTCAACGCCGCACCGACCGAAACCACAAAGGTTTCGGGATTGTTTTGGATTTCGGGCGCCATCGTTTCGTCAACGATCTTGATTCGGCGAAACGGATTCGCGAGATCGATACGAATGCGATGGATGTTCTGTAAAGCTCCCACGACCTGCGGGCTGATATTTTCCCCATAGAGGTAAATCGCCTGCATATCGTCAACGCTCTTACCGATTTTGTTGTCCAGAATGATGCGCCGCAGTTCTTTGGAAAGAATTCTGGATAAATAGCTTTCATCCGTGTTCTGCAGAGCGCCTTGCTCCTCCAGCGAATAATCGACCTCTTGCGCCATGTAAAATTCTTTGTTTTTGAGAATGGCAAACTGGAGGTTTTCCTTGCGGATGTCGATGAGCGCCGTATAGGCATCTTCGAGGGAGTCATAATTGGAGAGCAAAACGCGATGCGCGGCAAATACGTCGACCTCGATTGCCGAAAGCCGCAGATCGGTATTTTTGAACACGGCTTTGAGAAATTCTACGGCGGCACGGCGCACCACCACGACGATGACTTCGGCAAATTCCTGCTCTTCGGTGGGCGGAACGTGCTCGAAATCGATGATGTACTCTTCCAAAGGATTGATGACGCACTGCTCCACTTCCCAACAGACGTGATCCTTCAGCCGCTGCCCCTTCAAGCTGACATCCACCGGGATGCGCTTGATCAGCACCATGCTGGAATCGAGAGTGAAGACGGCGCGACGCGCCTGAAAGTTGGAGGTTTCATAAAGACGATTGATGTCCTCCGCGTATTTGTGGATGAGGCTGGCGTCTTTGAGAGAGGAAAACACGAAAGGCGTTCGCACACGTCCCTGTGCAATGTGAGTGATTTTATATTCGCCGTTGACACGCGAGGCTTCACTCATCCGCAGGGCGGTATCTCGAATGCTGATACCGATTATCCCTGTGTCAACATCCTTGGCCATGTCGTAATCCGATCTAAGCTATGATTTGGCACTCTCGCCTAATTTTCTTTTAGGCCTCTTCCTTGAGCATTGCGGTCATATGATAGTCGATAGAATCCAGATTCGCAACGTTTTCTTTTTACACAACTCGGCCACGACAGTATGCCTGCTGTGTCGCTGTTTACCTCAAGGAATATATCAACACTGCCCAGCTTTTGCTGAAGCGCACCTAACAATTTTTACGTCATGACCGCCGGGTGAACATGCGCCGGATACGCATCTTGACCGGATTACTGCCGTCAAGGCACGACCACATATGCTTTCAGCGCAAGAACCTTGCTCTTGCCGAGGCCTTTGACTCTTTCCAACTCTTCTACATGCCTAAACTTGCCGCGTTGCGTGCGATACTCGATAATTCTCCGCGCTAACACTTCACCCACGCCCGGCAATCTCACCAACTCTTCGAACGTCGCAGTATTTAGATTGAGCGGAGACTCGATGCTTTTCAAGAGTGGTGCCGCCGAAGCACGCGGCGCGAGGCGCTGAGTATCTGGTGTAATATGATGCGCCTGCGCTCGCAGGCTCTCCAACAACGCCGGCTCAACCGGCGGCGGCGGCAGGCTGCGACGATAAT
>JABWAN010000928.1 GCA_013361015.1 Candidatus Zhuqueibacterota bacterium
AAACGTCACGCAGAGCGCGCGTGTGGCTGCACCCAGCAGCGGTTACGGACATGGCGTGGCGGCGGCTGATTTCACCGGCGACGGCTTGCCCGATATCTATCTCGTGGCTTACGATGCGGCGAATGCGCTCTTCCGCAACAACGGCGACGGCACGTTCACGGACATTGCCAAACAAGCGGAGGTGGATGTGGGCAGCGCGCCGGACCGCGGCGTGGCGGCCGCGGATTATGATAACGATGGTCGCATAGATTTCTACGTTACTTCCGGTTATAGCGCAGCCAATCTGCTCTATCATAATGAAGGCGGGAACACCTTCTCACAAGTCGCGCGGCGCGCCGGCCTTGAGCTTGAGGCCTTTCAGGGGCAAGGCGTTTCGTGGGGGGATTATGACAACGACGGCGATCTTGATCTATTTTTACCGAGCTATGAAAACACCTCGCGCCTCTTTCGCCAAAACCAGGAGCATAATTTCGACGATGTCACCGAAGCCGCGGGCTTGGGCTACTTCGCCGAAAGTGTGCAAGCCGTTTTCTTCGATATGGAGCTCGACGGCGATTTGGATTTGTTTGTCAGCCGCGGCGCGAGTTATCCCAATCGCATGTTCATCAATCAAGGGGACGGCACGTTTCGCGATGAAACAGAGAAAAAAAATCTTGCCGATTCTGCTCCCCACGGGCAAGGCGTGACGGTTGCCGATTATGATCACGACGGCGATTTCGATATCTACATGTGCAACTCCAACGGCGCCAATCGCCTCTATCGCAACGACGCCGGAAAATTTCATGACGTTGCGACACAGGCAGGGGTGGCCGATGCGAGCCGAAGCTTGGGCTGCACGTTCGCGGATTTCGACAACGACGGCTGGCCCGATCTTTACGTCGGCAATTTCGGCCGCAACAAAATGTATCGCAACAACGGCAACGGCGCATTTGAAGACGTGAGCAGCAGCTCCGGCGCGGATGATGCTAATCGCGCCTACGGCACCGCGGTTTTTGATTACGACGGCGACGGCCGCCTCGATATTTTTTTCAGCAATTCCGGGCAGAAGAGTGTGTTGTTGCACAACGAGGGCACAACACAGCACTGGCTCAAAATCATTTTGGTGGGAAAGGAGAGCAATCGCAATGGCATTGGCGCGCTGGTTCGGTTGGACGATGGCGCACGCACACAAGTGCAACAGCTCATCGCCGGCTATGCCATGGTCTCCGGCGGCGGTGATTTGACGATGCACTTCGGCCTCGGCGCGAGCACGCGCGCAAAGCGCCTCGAAGTATTGTGGCCTTCAGGAAAGAAAGACGTTTTGCTCAATGCACAAGTCAATCGCACGTTGCAGATTGAGGAAGGCAGCCTTGGCGAGCCGCCGGTCGATACGACGCCGCCGCAAATTTCGAACGTCACGGCAGTGGCGAAGAGCGATACCAGCGTGCTGCTCACCTGGAGCACGGATGAAGCCGCCACTTCGCAAGTGGAATATGGCGCGACTTCGGTGTATGGCGATACGACGATGACTTTGCGTGAGCTGACGACGCAGCACGCGATATTCATTTCCAGCTTGCAATCGAAGGCGACTTATCACTACCGCGTGCTTTCGCGAGATGGCGCCAACAATCGCGCGGCCTCGAATGATTTCATTTTTACGCTTACTCCCGCAACCGTTCCAACTGTGCCGCTTAAAGTGCGCGTCCAAAATCTTGCGAACACGAGCGCGGAAGTGCTTTGGCAAACCAGTGCCATTGCAACGGGGTGGCTGCAGTTTGGCTCAGATAGCAGTGCCAGTCAAAGCGTGAACGCAACCTCGAGTGATGGTCGCACACATCGTGCGCGCCTTGCGCAACTTAAGCCGAACAAGCTCTATCATGCGCAAGCTTTCGCGCGGGTTTCTTCGCACGAGCTGCTGGCTTCTTCCGTCTTCACCTTCACCACCGCCGGCGATTCCGCGCCCGCGCCCGTGATTGCAAACATTCAAATCGACCAGATCACCAGCACCAGCGCACGGGTCACATGGCAAACGGATATCCCAAGTGACAGCCAAATCGAATATGGACTCGACGACGCATATGACAAGCTTTCAGCGCACAATTCACAGCTTGCGACTTCACATCGCATGACCTTGCGCAATTTGGCGGTGAATCGTCTCCATCGTTTTCGCGTGCGCTCGGCTGCGCCGCAAAGCAAATTGGCAAAGAGCGCCGCTTATCAATTCATCACCTTGCCGAACCGCGGTCATATCGCAAACCATGTCGAACTGCTTGGCTTTGTCGATCTCTACGGCGATCCCACGATTGCCGGCTGCTGGGGCTACGCGGATACTGCGGGCCGCGAATATGCGCTCGTGTGTTTGCGCGCGCGCGGTTTGGAAATCGTCGACGTCACCAATCCACGCCAACCGGAGCGCATCGCACGTGTTTCGAGCTTTCAAAAAGATTTGAAAGAAGTGCAGGTGTACCAGCATTATGCCGTTGCGATCAATGAATACGGCCCGGTGGAAATCATCGATCTTTCCGATCCGCACAATCCCGAAATCGTGGCGCTCTATGAAGAGAGCATGACCGGGGCGCACAATGTCTTCATCAGCGGGCATTACGCCTACGTGGTGGGCACGCATCCCGTCAATCAACCCGACGACGATGCGCACAGCGGATTGCACATTATTGATCTGTCCGATCCGGCGCAGCCCAAACTCGCGGGCAAGTACGAAGCCGGTTTCTACATTCATGATCTGTTCGTGCAAAATGACACGGCGTTTGTCGGCGGCCTACGCTCACATCAAGTGGTGGTATTGAATGTCAGAAACAAGCGCGCTATTCGCGAACTGGGCGGATTTCGCTTTCGCTATCCCCACACCGTGCGCCGCGGCGGCAATCCCAACATTCTCATTCTGAATGACGAGGGCAAGGGCCAGGACGTGCAGTTTTGGGAC
>JABWAN010000929.1 GCA_013361015.1 Candidatus Zhuqueibacterota bacterium
GATACTATGCTCAGGTCAAAAGCAAAAAAGAGCCGAGGCCGAATTCTGAGCGATGGAATCCGATCAGCATCTCATCAAACGCGTGTGCGCCGGTGAGCGCGAAGTATTCGCGCAGCTCATCGAACGCTACAAGGCGCGCATTTTTCATACGACCCTGCGCATGCTCCGCAACCGCGAAGAAGCGGAAGAGGCGGCGCAGGATACGTTCGTGCGCGCCTATCGCGGACTGCCCAAGTTTCGGGAAGACGCGAGTTTCTCCACGTGGATTTATAAAATCTGCTACAACGTTTGTTTGAATTATTTGGAACGCAAGAAACCGCCGCGTGTGGATTTATCCGAAGCGGAATTTTTCAGCTTGCCGGAGGAAGACACTCCCGATCGGCTGTTTGAGAACCGCGAGTTTCAGCATGTGCTCGAGCACGCCATGGCGGCGTTGCCGCCGAAGCAAAGCAGCGCCTTGGTGCTGTATCACGCGCAGGGGTTGAGTTATCATGAGATCGCGGAAATCATGGAAGAGCCGATCAACAGCGTGAAGACGCACCTTTTCCGCGGCCGCGCCAAGCTGCGCGAAAAGATTTTACAGATGATGCCGCTGGAGGAATCGGTGGTGTGACGCGGTTGCGTTATTTCGTAAGAATCCTTTTAGGCTCTGCACAACACTCACCGTGCGCAACACGATTCCTTCTGAAAAGCAGATTAAGCGGCTGTTTGAAACCAATTGTGATCAACAGAGAATATCATCTTCGCTCAAACTGTCATGAACTGCACAACCTTCCGCCGCTATTTGAATGAAGCCGAGCGCGCCCCGGCCGATGCTGCGCTTCCGGCTCCGTTGCAAGAACATCTCGCCGTGTGCGCTGCTTGCCAATTGGAATGGCGCGTCCATCAAAACGCTTTGCAGGCGTTGGAGACCGAAAGTGCGGCCATGCCTGCGCCGCTCTTCACGGCCGCGATCATGGCGAAGCTGCCCGCGCTAGTGCCTGCGCAGAAGCAAAAAAACTACGAGACGGTTTTGCTCTTTGTGCTGATCTTCGCCGGCTTGGTTGCAACCTGGTTCTCTTCGGAGAGCCTGCGGCAAAGCGTACTGGCGTTGGCAACAGAGGGGGCATGGGCCACGGCGTTGCGCGCTCTCGTGGAACAAGTATTGAGCGCAACTTTGTGGCAATGGCAGGAGGCCATCATGAACACCTTGGGCGAGCAAATTCTCAAACAAGGCTCGCAGGTTTTGCTGATCACACTCGTCACCGTGCTCGTAGCCAAAGGCGCGGTGGCCTTGGATGATCGTCTGCGGAAGATGTTGCGAAGGTTGTGAGAAGGATGACATGTTGAACGGGCGCATTTGTGCTTTTGACTCCAAGCCAGCTCGCGCGAAGAGACCACCTCGGTAAACAAGCAGAGATGAACCCTCGGTGAAGCAGCGACAGAACATAAAAGATCGGACTAGGGCATGCGATGCACCTCAAGAGCATTCAGAAACGGCTGTGCGACGTTTTCCACCAATGGCTGCGGCCTCCCTCCGAGAAGCACAAATTGCTTGCACGCCATACGCGCTGCGGCTATATTGACGCCACTTGTTGCAATGAAATGCAAGCACAGGCAACTACACGTGGCGAAGAAAATCTGCTGACGCTCTTCATGTTTTCATGACCCTACTCGAAACGCTCGCTCTCGTCGTTTTTGTTTTATATGTTGGCACTTCGCTTTTGCTTTGGTATGGCACGTATCGCTCTCCCGAACATAAAGCACAACAGCAATTCACGAACACTCCCTCCGTCAGCGTCCTGCTCGCGGCGCGCAATGAAGAACAGCGTTTGCCGGCTTGCCTCACCAGCCTGTTGCAGCTAGATTACCCGCACGACAAGCTCGAGGTAATCGTCGTGAATGATCGTTCCACGGATCGCACAAAACAAATCGCGGAAGAATTCGCCCGGCGGGACAAGCGCATGCACGTGCTCTCGCTCGCGCAGCGTTTGCCGGGCATGTCCGGCAAAGCGAGTGCACTTTGCCAGGGTATGCGACACGCGCGCGGCGAAATTATTCTGATGACCGACGCGGATTGCATTGTGCCAGCGCATTGGGCGCGCGCAATGACGGCCCGCTTCGCCGCGGAGATCGGACTTGTCGGGGGCTTCACATTGCTCAGTCCTTCCCCCGCGCTGCGCGAGCTGGTTCCGGCCTCGCATCGCGATCATCTCTTTGCAAAAATTCAAACACTCGATTGGATGTATTTGCTCACGGTCGGCGTGGGCGCGGCCGGGTTGGGCAAGCCGGTATCAATTCTCGGCAACAATTTCGGCTTTCGGCGCGAGGCCTATGAGCAAGTGGGCGGTTATGAGAAACTCGGTTTCAGCATCATCGAAGACTTCGCTTTGATGCACAAAATTGCAAACGCAACGCGGTGGCGTGTGAGCTTTCCGCTGGCGCAGGACACTGCGATCTTCAGTTTTCCCACGCAGACTTGGCGCGAGTATTTGGAGCAACGCCGGCGCTGGGCCGCGGGCGGAAAGGAAGTGGGTTGGTTTGCCAAGCTGCTCATGCTCGTGGCGTTCTGCGCACGCCTTGCAGTTGTGCTGGCGGCATTTTTCTCTCCACAGGTCGCGCTGCTCGGATTGCTCGCCCTGTTCCTCGTTGATGGATTGCTGCTGTGGCGTTGCGCGAACGTTCTCGATTATCAAGCCCTGCTCAAATATTTCCCGCTCTTCGAGATCTACTTTTTGCTCTATAGTCTGTATCTTGCTGCGACCGTGCTTTTGCCCGCGACCGTGCATTGGAAGGGCGTGCGCTATCGTTGGAATATGTGGGGGCGAATCAAAGGCGTGGAGGAGTGAATGATCACATTCGCGAGCCGCGATAACATCCTCCTAGCCCCCCGCAACGGGGAAATAGTTCGGCAATCTCATTACAATCCTCCTCCCTGGAG
>JABWAN010000930.1 GCA_013361015.1 Candidatus Zhuqueibacterota bacterium
AGAGCACGAGAATCACGTCACCGCGTTTGTAAACCGGCCTTTGCTGCGTCATAGTTATCGTAGGCCTCCATCTCCGGGCTGTCCCAATCTTCCGCAAACGTTTTCAGCCGCGCGCGCAGATCGGCCGCTTGCGCTTCGTCGATGCCACGCGCGCGCAGGTCGACGTTGCGGGGATCGACAAAAGTGACAATGACGCGCGCATCATCAGCAATCTGGGCGGGCAAGCTCGGCAATTCAACCTTGCCTTTGCGATAGATTCCTTCGACACTGATCAGCATGTGCGTTTCTCCACATATTAAGAAAGTTTGAGAGCAGAGGGCTTTGTTTCAATATAACACAAAAGCGCTTGTTTGTTAATCATACTCTCAAGCTCGTTCAAATGAGTGCGCCCCCTCACACATTGAACCACGGCGTGACCCAAATGTATTTGATGTTGAACGCGATGCGCAAAACCATTTTGATCGGCAAGCCCATCATCGACAAAAACAGAAAGGCGGTGACGTTGTAGCGCAGCGGGCCGAGCTCATTCAACGTGGGCGCGAGTTTTTTCAGAAACGACAACTTGTCTTTCATGTACCACACGAACGGGATCAGGCCGAAATAGAGCGCAATTACAATGAACCCGAAGATACCCGCGCCGAATTTGGAGCGAATGCCGAAGTGTTCATGCAAATCCACATTGGTCATGGCCACGACTTTGTGCGCATCCCACAATTCCCAGGGCGCGAAGAAGTTCCAGCCCGGACCGCGCAGGAACGTGCCCATGATGATCAATGAAATCCACAAAATCAGAAAGCCGAACAAAAAGAGCGACACCGAGAACCAGCGTTCTTTGAAGGTATAGTACCCATTGCCCTTTTTGTTGGGATCGATGTACGGAATCGCCATGAGCCCGACGATGATCAGCGTCGGCAACACCACGCCGGCAATCCACGGGTCGAAATAGACCAACATTTCTTGCAGACCGAGAAAATACCACGGTGCTTTGGAAGGATTGGGCGTGCGCGAAGGATTGGCCGGATCTTCGAGCGGGGCGTCGAGCACGATCGACCACACGGTGAGGATGATCATGAGTATGATCGACGCCAGAAATTCCACGCGCGTGAGATAAGGCCACGTGTGAATGCGATCTTGATTCTCTTCCTTCATCTTGCCGTATTCCCCGTTGGCGATGCGCGCATCATTCGCGCGCGCCTGCTTCCACCAGAGCCAAACGTAAAAAATGAGGAGAAACAGCACGCCCACAACCGGGATATTGTCGGGGTTGCTCAGAATGTGCTTGAGGTTTTCCATTGCTGCTCCTAAGCGAAGCGATGAGTCGATTGTATGAAGCAATATTGGGTAAGCGGATTTTACGAATATAGCAGATATCGCCTTGGCTTTATCCGCTGACCTATCAAATCCGCTTACAACAAGCTTTTGTTCATTTCAAAATTTGCAATTGAAAATTTGCAATCGAAAATTTGCAATCGAAAATTTCAAATGCTTTTCGCCTTGATCACAGCGGACCGGAGATTCCGCCATCTTTACGAACGCGCCAAAAATGCACGCCGATGAAAACCGCGGCGAACAACGGCAGGAAGATGCAATGGAGCACATAAAAGCGGAGAAGTGTCGGTGGACCGACTTGCGTTCCGCCGAGGAGCAAGAAGCGCACGTCGTTGTCTGGGCGCATGCCAAGCTCCGGACCGAATGGGCCTTCATGACCTAAGAGCGGCGTTGCGCGCGCCATATTGGTGCCTACGGTGACGGCCCAAATGGAAAGCTGATCCCACGGCAAAAGATAACCTGTAAAGGAGAGCAAAAGCGTGGTTGTCAACAAAATCACGCCGACCACCCAATTGAATTCCCGCGGCGGTTTGTACGAGCCGGTGAGAAACACGCGGAACATATGCAGCCAAACGGCGATGACCATGCCGTGCGCGGCCCAGCGGTGCATGTTGCGGAGAAACATGCCGAACGGCACGTCGAATTGCAGGTATTTCATGTCTGCAAAAGCATACTCGGCCGTGGGTCGATAGTAAAACATAAGCAACACACCGGTGACCGCAGTGACGAGAAACAGCAGGAAGGTGATGCCGCCCATGCACCACGTGAAACGAATGTACGTGCCGTGGCGTGGCAGTTTGGTGGGGTGGAGGTGCATCCAAAAATTGTCGAGCACTTGCAGCAGGCGATTACGCTGGGAATCTTCGTAATCATGCCGGAACATCGATTTCCAGACCTGGGTTTTGAATAGATTGTCGCGCATGCGGTTGAAGAAAGCCTGCATCTCCTCTCCTTCACAGTGATGAGTGCCGGAAACGAAGTGATTTTGTGGGGGAAAGCTTTTTCGAGGGCGAGAATATATATGATGGGATTGCAAATGTCAAGCGGCGAGATGGAAGTTTGCGACTGAATCAAGCTTCTGCAGGCGGCCTCCTCGCGTGCGATTAGGTTGGTCGCATGATTTGTCCGAAGCCAATATCGTGGCCGTCCAAATCCTGAACGCCAAATTCTTTGACGCCGTAATTTTTCATTCCCAAGCCGTAGTCAATCTGCGCTCCGCGGCGCACCATTTCTTGGTAGATCGCTTCGACGTCGTCGACCCACAAATAAACATTCCACATTTGTGGCACGACTTTCCAGTGGGGAGTGACCTTGTGTTGCTCGGAAATTTGGCTCAGCATAATGGTGTGCCCATCGCGACGGATCATACAAAAATTTGCCGGTTCGCCCCAAAACCGATCATAACTGAAGCCTAATTTATCGCGATAATAATTCGCCGCGGCGACGACATTCCGCACCAGCAGCACGGGCGCTAACGAAAGTATTTTACTCATATGAATTGAATTTACCGTCAAAAGGGCGTTCACATTGACTCGAGCATTTTGCCGCGAGCGAACGCGCGTCTGAGCTGCCGAGAGCTTGAAGCATCGC
>JABWAN010000931.1 GCA_013361015.1 Candidatus Zhuqueibacterota bacterium
CTCGTAAAATGATCGGATCAAGTCCAAGCTGAGTCACGAGGCGCGCAGTCGTTTGCAACAAGGTCTCGTCCCGGCCATGAACGATGAAAACGGGTTTCATAGTTGCTTCCTTTCTTTTCAGCATGAGCAAAATGGCGGTTATTCCCGCAAACGACAACGTTGCGAACGGCGTCAAAATTCCTGAGAGCAAAAAACCGAACAGAACGAACGCAAGTGTTACAAAAGCCAACGCCAGCCACTGCGCCCTTTTGAGCCTCTGAAACAAGCGGGCATATAGCGCGAAAACGACGCCGAGCAGCAAACAGATCAGAAACTTGCCTTCCAAGCTTATTTCGCGCACAAAGGCTCCGGCATTGAGTTGATTGAACGCGTGCGCGTGCAGATAAACGCCATGCCGTTTGCGTTGATCGCCCAACACTTGATGCGAATCCCTTTCCAAGGCGGTACCTATAAAAACCGCTTTGCCCTTCAAGCTCGTATCTTCGCGGCCCGGCGTCCATTGCAGAATCGTGGCGTAACCGTATTCTTCAAATTCTTCGCGAGCATAGAGCAACCAAAACTTTTTTTGTTGAATGGGCCTAGTCTGCGCACAATAGAGCACCCCATCGTGAACTTGCGCTTCCAACATGAAGGGATGAGAACGCCACAAAGACCACGCTTGGGCAACCAAAGAGGGATAAGCTTGGCCCCGGCCATTCTCAAACTCGTCGAACAGCAACAATTTTTTTACCACCTCCGAGCCTTCTTCTGCAAGGCCTCGACTGAGGCCCTTGTAGGCTGCGCGGTAAAACGGATGAGCGGGAAGCTCTTCGGAAAAACTAAGCACGACCGCGATGCTTTCTTCTTGCGCATGCGCGAGCGCGCTTTGAAACTCATGATCTAATGCCGCTTCCACCCGGTTGAAAAAAAGATCGAAAACAATCACGCGCACTTTCGCTGCGATCAACTTGTTAATGAGTTGTGCATGGAGAGGGCGCCATGCTTCCGGCTTTTGCGAGAAGCTCGGCACTACCGTTTGCAGCATTCGCTCACTGTCCCGGTCCAGCTTGACGATAACGGCATTGTGGTAGTTTTCGATCTCAGCAATTTGGTATTGCGCAGATTGCACATAAGAATCGAGCCGATGCAAGAGCGTAAGCATATTGAGCAGCACGATAATGGCCAACAACCCCAAATAGCAGAGGGTGAATCGCCAATCGAACCAGGGCGTTTTCCGGTGCTCGTGCTTCATGCGAAATTCTTATTTCGGTGGAGGATCGCACAAAAAATGAAGACCCAATAGAATACGCGCGTGTTTTATGATAGTGAATCCTCTCTGTTTTTGCAACTGCGATTTGCCATTATTCGAGATTGACTTTCCCACCTGAATGCTCCACTTTGGGAACATCGAAAAAAATCAACCGGCAACGAACCAGGATGATCCCATGATCCTCACCATCACCCCCAACCCGATGTTGGACAAAACCATTTGGCTCTCGCATTTTGAAAAGGGACAAGTGCATCGCAGCGAGCGCATAAAACAAGTTGCGGGCGGGAAGGGACTGAACGTTTCGCGCGCATTGGTGGGATTGAATGAAGCTACAGTTGCAACGGGCTTCTTGGGTGGATGGACCGGTCAAGTCATTCGAAGATTATTGGACGAACAAACCATTCCGCATCATTTCATCGAGACCGCGGCGACTACGCGCGAAGGCTTCACGTTCGTCGATGAAGCTAGCGGAGAGCGCACCGCGGTGTTTGAGCCGGGTTCGCAGTTGCTAGCACGAGAAGTCGATGCGCTCAAACAATTCGTGCAAGAACAGTTGCCGAACTGTCGCGGCCTCGCGCTATGTGGCAGCATGCCGTGCGCCGGGTTCGACAATCTCTATGCGGACTTAATCAAAATGGCACGTGCGGCAAACGTCCCGGTGTTCCTCGATTCTTACCTCGAACCGCTGAAAATGGGGCTGGCCGCCGGGCCGCAATTTCTTAAGCCAAATCGCGAAGAGGCGCTCAATACGTTCGGCATTGATATGCGCACGTCCGAAGGCGCGCAGAGCCTTTTGCAGCTACTCGCGCACAGCGGCGCGCAGTGTATCTTTCTCACCGACGCGCAACATCCCGTGCGGGTGCGATATCATAAAGTGGATTACGTCCTGACTCCGCCCGAGATCGACTGCACCAATCCACTCGGCGGCGGCGACGTGCTTGTGGCAGCGTTTCTATATGGCTGGCTGCATGAAATGGAAGACGAGGAGCTTTTGCGCTTTGCGGTTGCGGCCGGAACCGTTAACGCAATGCACGAAATGCCGGGCTATGCGGAAATCGAGGAAATCAATGACATGATGAAACGGGTAGAGCTTGAACGAGGGCTGCCTCTGGCAGGTGATAAAAGCAAAAACAGGATAACACGATGAGTGAAAGTAAATCCGGTTCATCCTGTTATCCTGTCGAAGAAATGCGCGACCACAGACTACTTGATCGCAGCCTTGCTTTTGGTTTTGTCGTTGACTACGAACGTGATGCCCATGATCTGTACCGTCTTCGCCGCAGCATCGGCCTTCTCGATTTTTCCGAACACGCTGAGATAATCGGCTTCTTCTTCCTCTTTGATCTCGTCTTCCTCAATCTCCGCCGCCAGAAATCCTCCGTCCTTTTGATATGAGCCTTCGGCTTCCACCACCATGCCCACTTTTAAATCCGCAAAAGAAATCGCCACACCGTTTTTGTCTTTGAACTCCGTTTCCTTCTGGCATTTGATCGCCACTTGGCGCGCGATTCTGATTTCACGTTTTTCCTGATCGATCGCGAGAATCTTGCCGCTGATCTCGCAATCGCCTTCGGAGATGTTGCCGCTCACGAATTTGATCTTTGCGGCCATAATCGTGTTGTCCTTTTGATAAGGCCCTTTGATATCGGCCCATTGCCCCGGCTTGG
>JABWAN010000932.1 GCA_013361015.1 Candidatus Zhuqueibacterota bacterium
CTGCCTCGGCTGTGGCTTGTGCAATATTGGGTGCCGGCGCATGCGCAAGCTCTCGGTGTTGGAAACTTACATTCCATGGGCGCAGGCGCATGGCGCCCTCGTGGCGCCCAATGTCGGTTTGGTGAAATGTGAGGCCGAAGGCGCAAGCATCAAAAAGATTACGAGCGTGATCGTGCGCAACGCCAACGGTGATTTTCAGCGCATTCGCGTGCGCAAGGCCGCGATCATTGCGGCAGGCGCCGTGGCTTCGAGCCGAATTTTGTTGCGCAGCAATTTGGGCGGCGAACATGTTGGCCGCAATCTCTCCTGCAATTTTGCGCTGCCCCCATTGGTAGAATTCGAGGAAAATGTTGACGCCTTCGACGGCGCGCAGATGACCATGTATGCTGCGGCGGAAAGCCACGACGCAATTTTTGAGACCACGTTCAATCCGCCCGGCGCTTATGCCGTGGCCGTGCCGATTTACTTCGACCGCCACGCAGAGATGATGCGCTGCTTCCGCCGCGCCGTGAATTTCACCGCGCTCGTGGGCAGCGATCCCTCCGGCACGATTTCACTCAAACGCGACGTGCTGTTCGGCCGGGCGATTGAATGGCAACAAACGAAGAATGATCTGCTGCGCATCAAGAGCGCGCTCGCCACGCTCGTGCGCATCACCAAAGCCGCGGGCGCCAAACGCATGTTTCTCCCCACGCACCCGGTTTTGGAAGTGCCGCTCGCGGGAGATGTGGAGCCGGCCTTGGCGCATTTTGCGCGCGCCTTGCAAGATCCAAAGTACTTCAGCTTCTACACGGCGCATCCGCAAGGCGGCAACTTGATGGCCTCGCCGGATTTCAACGAACGCGTGGTGGAAAGCGACTTCCGCGTGCGCGCTTGCGAAAATCTCTATCTCTGCGATGCCAGCGTGTTTCCGCGCAGCATTCGCGTCAATCCGCAATGGACGATTATGGCGCTCGCTTCACAGGCGGGCGAACTCGTCGCGGCGAACACGTGAGTTATTTGCTGAATTTGGCACGCAAGAAATGAGCGAAACGCCGTGAGAATCTACAAAGCCGGTTTCGCCAATGTAGGAAGGAATAATTGTTCAGAGCTTGATCGGCAAGCGTCGAATGCGATATTTGAATTCATCCACCGAGATGATGGCGCCTTTGGCCAAATCGGCGCCGGCTGCGCGCAGCACGACCTCGAGACGCTGATTGACAACGATTGGTCTTTGATCCTGTAGCCGAAATATGATAACGCTGGGCAGTGTGGTGCCGGCAGACGCAACGATATCGCCAAAGCCAAGATCGCACGTAAGGATGATACGATTCTCGTTCTTGGCTTTCGAAAAGATTTCGTCATCGGGAAGCCGCTGCAAACCTTCCTCGCGAAGGTGTTTGGCCTCATGGCCTTGGGACTTTAACCAGCGCACGGTGCTGCTGGCGATCCCCATGTCGCCCAAGAATCTCATGCCGCGGCCAAAACGAAATCATGCGCCTCTTCCTTCGCCAGCCAGGCGGCATAATTCAATGCCTGTGTGAGGTCTTCAGGCTCGAGGTCAGGATACTCGGAAAGAATTTCTTCTGTGGACATGCCGTTTGCCACCAGGCTTACAATGAGCGAAACGGGTATTCGCATTCCGCGGAGGCATGCCCGTCCCGCCATGATATTCTTATCAAACGTAATGCGGTCGAACATAAGAATCCTTTTAGAAAGAATGACAAACTGAGAACTCAATAATGCTGAAGCAGCTTAAACAATAGCAGAGATAAAGTCAAGCGCTCGTTTCGCACAAAACAAAACACAATCAAGAATCATCCCATTTTATCGGAGGCAACTCATGCAACGCTGGTGTCAAATTATCGGTTGGACGCTGCTGTCGTTTTTGCTCCTCAGCGGCGGCACGATGTCGTATTTCATCGCAACGCAGCACCCGTTTTGGACGGAGCATCCGCTGCGCCAACATTTCATTCCCATCGGCCATGCGCACGCGGGGCTGTTGGGCATCATCATGCTGCTTTACGGGCTTTATTTGGATAAAGTCAATCTCTCGCAGCAAGCGCGGAACTGGGCCGCGGCGCTTTACATCATCGGCACGCTGCTCATGCCCGGCGGTTTTCTCATGGGCGCGATCAAGCCCGGTCTCACTACGCCGAGCCGGGAGTTTTTGCTCACGCCAATCGGCGGTTTGTTGATTGGCATTTCATTCATCACCATGGCTATTGGCATGTTTAGAACACGAAAGGCATAAGGCGAGTCATCATGAAACTGAACGTGTGCATGGCAATCATACCGTTACGAGAAATAAGCGGCATGAGTGTCAAAACAAATGAATGGGCGCGCAATAGTTCTCACAATCAAACCACTCGCCAGGAGCGTGCCCGCATCAATGCCGGCCTCGAGAAGAGCCGAAGTGTCGCTCTTGGCATCGAGGACAAAGCGCGAGGCCGGGAAATTTAGCATGCCTGACGTGCAAAAATTTCCCGCGTGGACTGCGGATCAGCCCGCAGAGTCGTTGCAGTCCGTCTATCAATGGGCGGTGCAAAACACTGAAGCGCAAATCGGCTGGTACAAGAGGAACACGGGCTCCAAAAGGCGTGGCTCGCAATTCATGCGAGCGAGCGCGATCCTCTTTGCGGCGTTGGGCGCATTGTGCCCCTTGCTCGATGCCGCGGGATTTATGCCGGCCGTGGCAACGCTCTTCGGCAAGAGCTGGAGCGGCAATCACGCATTGGCGCAATGGGGCTACGTGTTCTTTGCAATCGCCGCGGCCATTGTAGGCTTCGATAGATACTTCGGACTTTCCACTTGCTGGATGCGCTTTATTGTGACGCAAATGGCTTTGGAAAAAGCGCTCAAAGAATTTCAATATGACTGGCTCATTCTGCAGGCACAGCAGGCGGAGCATACGGTGACGTTGCTGCAAAAGGCTC
>JABWAN010000933.1 GCA_013361015.1 Candidatus Zhuqueibacterota bacterium
CGAAGCCCAAATCCCGGCCGAAACCGGAGAAATCAAAACCGCGGCCCGTGTTAAAGCGCATGCCCTGCCCGCCAAAATGTTTCATCAATTCTTCCCAAGAAAGATTTTCACCGCCAAACGCGCCCCCGCCTAATTTGCGGAATTGATCGTACTTCTTGCGCTTTTCAGCATCACCCAGCACGTCATAGGCTTCGTTGATCTCCTTGAAGCGATCCTCCGCTTGCTTGTTGCCTTTGTTGCGATCAGGGTGATGCTGCTTGGCCAAATCACGATAATTCTTTTTGATTTCTTCCGGGCTGGCGTTCTCACCCACGCCGAGGATTTTGTAATAGTCTTTATTGGTCATTGTGTGCTCTGGTTGCTGGAAATTTGAGCATCCCTGCTTTAGGGTTGCGCCTTATTCCGTTACCTCAGTCGCATTCTCATCCGTCGCTACCGCTTCCTGCAGCACTTGCTCCTCTTGTGCGGATTCTTCCGCTTCAAAATTTCCCACAATTACTTTTGCGTGACGCAGCACTCTCTCGCGGCGCTTATAGCCGTATTCCACTACATGCACCACTTGTCCGTCTTTCTCCGCGTCTGGCACTTGTTGCTGCATGAGCGCATCATGCAAATTGGGATCAAAGGCCTGTCCCACTGGATTGATCATTTCGACATTCTCATTTGTTAGCCAGGCTTGCCATTTGGTTTGGACGGCTTTGAGGCCTTGCGCCAATTGTTCATCCACATTCGCGGTGTGCTGGCTCAAGCGGCAAAAATCATCGTAGATCGTCAAAATGCCGTTGAGTAAACGTGCCTCCAACAAATCCAAAATCTCGTTGCGTTCAGCTTCCACGCGGCGTTTGTAATTGGCAAAATCCGCAGCCAGCCGCTTAAATCTGTCTTCACATTCCTGCAATGGGCCGGCTGCAGGTTCTTCTTCTATTGTTGCATTCGCACTCGTGGCTGTTTCCGGTGTCGGCGTAGATTCCGCGGGCGCAGACTCAGCAGTTGCAGTTTCTGGTACAGATGTCTCTTCGGTTTCCGGTGAGGCTTCTGAAATCGGTATCTCAATGACCGTAGCTTTGTCTTCTGAAATTTCCATAGCAGCTTTTGAGTTAAGGTTCACAGGTTCTGGGCTTGTGCAATTTAATTAAAGGAAATGACGTTTAAACTCATCAACTATTATACCACCAAAGTGAGCGAGTTAGCAATTTGATTTTTAGAAGAATTCGCTTAAAAAATTCATTTGGAGAATCAAAAGAAACGGACACGGTGGCAGGAATGGCAGAAGATTGGAAATCTCGGCATGAGCCTTTGCCAGCATGGCAAGGCAAATCTATTTCGCCAGAGAGATGCGTTTTGCCGCTAATTGGCGCGCATGTGCATTTCCAAACGCAGGTCAGAAGGTCTTCACGAAATAAAATGCCGGCTGAGGAGGGATCAGCCGGCACTATGTGGACCGCGTTGATGGTCAATCCATCGCAGCGAGGTGAATTCTATTTTAAAACACCCGGCTTCACAACGCAACGTTCACGTGGCGAGAAAGCCGGTCACTTGACCTAGATATCAAAGCAACTATTTTCGCGCGCAGAGCAAATTGCGCTTAAAGCGTGCGCTCGCCACGCCAACGCGTCTCGTCCAACGCGCGCCGCAAATTGGCTTCAATCTCCTTGCGCACTTTGGCATCAACGTCATCGCGAATGATCTCACGCAGCTCGATCCGTGGCTCAGTTTTGCGAAGCAAGAGGCGCGTGCCTTCTTCGTCGTTCCAGAGCAACTCGTGCGCGCCCATGCCTTCATGAGGAATCGACCAGATATGCCGGCGTGAGCGCGATTCTTCTGCTTCAATCTCAACCGTTGCGCTTTTGCCTTGGCGAACATAGGCTACTGCAATCTTGTCGCCTTCTTCATACTCGCCCAGCGCTTCCATCAAATCTTCCGCATCGCGAATGGCTTCTTCGCCCACTTTGGTAATTACATCGCCGGACTTGAGGCCGGCTTTTTCCGCCGGGCTGTCTTCCGTGACTTCCAAAACCAAAACGCCTTCACGCGGTCGCACTTTGAAATAGGCCGCCAAATTCTCATCCAATTCGTGAACTTGCACGCCGAGCTGCGGGCGCATAGAAAGGGCGAATGCTCCCGGTCCGTGTCCGAAGCCGTAAGCATAATCAACGCTCGGACTGCGGCGTTTGCCCAAAATCACTTCCAGGTTTTTTCGTTCGCCCTCGCGTACCAACACCACCGTGACTTTCTTCTCCGCGCCGGCGTCACGCACCATACGCGAGAACGCATCTGCTTCTTCGACTTTCTTGCCATCGAACTCGACAATGACGTCGTCCTCGCGGAAGCCCGCGTCATCCGCTGGACTGTTTCTAGATACATTCGTAATGAGCAGGCCGGTTTGCTCACCCAGTTTCATTTTCTTGCGCAGGGAGGGCGTCAATTCTTGCACGCTCACGCCGAGCCAGCCCTTGCTCGCTTTTTCACCGGCTGTGCTTTCGCGCCAACTCCAACCTACAACGAGGGCGCCGAGCAACAACGTCGCTGCCCTCGCAATCCAGCGAGTTTTGAATACTCTGTTTGACATGAAAAACCTCCGTACTTTAAATTTGCTTTACGTGCGCTTTCGTTTGCACGACCAGCCCTCGCAATGTCATTTGTAAAAACCCCGAGGCGCGGCACGCAAACCCGAGGCATGCGCTAAGTGAGGTGCTTACAGAATGACATCAAAGAGAGCGTTTATGGATACGGCTCGCGCGCTTGCACAAACCGCATGATTTATCGTCATTGTCAATCGAACAAAAAGACTGCGCGCCACGGGAAAAAGTTTTACAATTTATGATGAGATTTTCTTATATTGGTTTGAACAAAAAACCGCCCTTCGCGTCTATAACATCGACATGAGCATGAACCTAGCCTACAAAACCGTCGAG
>JABWAN010000027.1 GCA_013361015.1 Candidatus Zhuqueibacterota bacterium
GGGCGCGAGCATGGGCAGCGTGATGCTTTTGAATTGTTGCCAGCCGCTTGCGCCGTCCATGCGCGCAGCTTCGTACAATTGCGCGGGAATGCTCTGCAAGCCCGCGACAAAGATGATCATGTTATAGCCGAAGCCCTTCCAGATCGACATGAGGATGATGGCGGGCATGGCCCATGTGGGATCGCCGAGCCAGTCGATGGGATCGACGCCGAAAAAGCCGAGCACGTAATTCAACAAGCCAAAACGCGGGTGATAGAGAAATCGCCACACCACCGCCACCGCGACGAGCGTGGTCACCACGGGCATGAAGTAGATGGTGCGAAACAAGCCCTGCCAGCGAATGAGTTTCGAATTGATGAGCAAGGCCGTGCCCAATGAGGCCGCAATCGCGAGCGGGCCGCCGATCAGCACATAGTAAAACGTGTTACCCATGGCCTTCCAAAACAGCGGGTCTTGAACGAGCTGAAAATAATTTCGCAGCCCAACGAAGCGTGCGTATTTGAAATTGCCGAGCGAGTAAATATCGAAATCCGTAAAGCTCAACGCGAACGCCGCGAGCGCGGGCACGAAGAAGAAAATGAAGATCGGAATGAGCGCGGGCGCGAGGAAGAAGTATGTGATGTGCAAACTGTTGCGAGGAAGAGGCATAAGCTGTCCGTCTCAAAAGAGAAATTGCATGACGCGTTTTTTTTGCTATATTCAATTGTTGAACAGCCAAGGAGAAGAATATGTATACGATTTACAGAATCAACGCCAATGAATTGGATAGCCGTTTCGTGCGCGCCATGAAAGCGATGTTCAAAAACAAGGAAATCGAAATTGCAGTGTGCGAAGCGGCGCAAACAGAAAATGATGAAACTGCCTATCTGTTGAAATCGCCGGCCAACAAAAAACGCTTACTGCAAGCCATCGAGAACGTCGAGCACAACCGCGATCTAGTGGCCGCCAACCTGGAAGAAATGCAGTGAGAAAGATTGCGTTTGAAGCAAGCGCTTTTCAAGATTTTGCCGAGTGGGCCACGCATGACAAAAAGCTCTATCAGCGCGTTATTGATTTGATCAAAGATACTTTGCGTCAACCTTTTTCGGGCTTGGGCAAGCCCGAACCACTCAAGCATGAGTTAAAGGGGTATTGGTCGCGCCGCATCAATGAAGAGCATCGCCTAGTTTATAAAGTCACCGACGACGCCGTTATCATCGTATCGTGCAAATATCACTATCACTGAGATTATCTTTCGCTCCAAGATTACCTCTGCGCCATCATCCACCTTCTCTTCTCCAAAATCAAATCAACCTCCCGATCCAGCGCGGCCAAGGTCTCCGTTAGCGACATGTGTTGCACCGAGGCGATCTCCGCATACTGCTGCACTTTCTGCGCAATCTGCTCCCATTCGGGAATCTTCGGCGTGGGCACGACGTGCTCGAGTTGCTCATAGAATGCTTTGATATAAATGTTGTTCGTGAACGCCGAATCGTTCCACGCCGCGCGCACCGCGGGCAAATCGCCGGTGATGCGATAAAATTCCAACTGCCGCTCCGCTTCGGAAAGATACTCGATAAACTTCCACGCTTGCTCTTTCTTCTGCGAATGCTTGAACATCACCAAACTCGAGCCGCCGGCGAGCGACACGCCCGGTGTGTTCGCGTCCGGTCCGGGCATGGCCGCAGTCATCCAATCATCCTGTAGCTCCGCGGGCAGGCGCCGCTGAAATTCTCCGATATTCCACGGCCCGGTGATGTACATCACAAAAAAACCTTCTGCGAGACCTTGATAGATGTTCGTCACTTGCGTAATGCCCACCGGGGCCAACTGCTCGCGATAGAACTTCATCAAAAACTCAAAGCCGCTCGTAAAGCGTGGCCCGCTGAAATCACCGTAACGATTGTCATCTTTCAACAGCAACGAGCCGGTTTGCAATCCGATCAACACAAACGGCACCCATTCATTCGTCGGCAACAGCAGCGCATACTTTTCTTTGCTGCCGGGCAGTTGTTTGATGCGCTTCGAAACCTCGTACCACTCCTCCCATGTGCGCGGCGCGTGCGCAAAACCTGCCTTCGTCAAAATATCCTTGCGATAGAACAGCAAGCGCGTATCCACATACCACGGCACGCCGAAGGCCGCGCCCTCGATCACATTCGTTTCCCAAATGCCGGGGAAATAATTTTCTTTTTTGATCGTGCCGCTGCGCGCGAGCCACGGCTCCAAATCTTCCAATGCTTCAAGCAAACTGAATTCTGGAATCCACGTGTTGCCGAGCTGGCAAACATCCGGCAGCGAATTTCCCGCATATGCCGTGAGCAGCTTCTCATGTGCCGCGGTCCACGGAATGCCTTGCACCTTCACTTCGATATCGGGATGCCGCCGCTCAAACTCCGGCACAAGCTTCTGCACGTGCTCGCCCTCCGCGCCCATCGCCCAAAATTTGATGACGGTCTTTTGCTCGGAAGGAGACTGGCAGGCAAAGAACGTGAGCATGAGCGCAAACAAAACAAACCGATTGCGCACCTCCTGATGTATGTCATTCAGGAGGAATCCTTTTGAGTGCTCGGCACGACTTCGTTTCAGAGTGCGTTGCCAGCACTGAAAAAGATTCTTCCAGAATGACATTTTATGGGATAGGAGATTCGAAACAGGAGTATTATGACTCATCATTATCATCTCAAATGACTCTTCTTCGCACACAAAGGAAATCGCTTGTAATAGGCCTTTTCTTTGGTCTTGTCGCTGCTTCACCGAGGGTTCATCTTTGCTTGTTTATCTCACCTTTATTTCTTCGAGCGAGGTGGCTTCAAAGCGATGGCATCCTAGTGCTCGACGCACATTTTCAAAACGGACGTCAATAGCTCAGCCTGACTTCGGCAGGAAACGACGCAATTATCGCCTCGTCATGCGTGAATGCCTTGCTCGCTTTACCATTCACACGCACCGCCTTGAGCGGCGTGTGCAACGGCGACTTGAGAACAATCCCTCCCTTTGGCACGTGCAGCTCGCCCGTCAATTTCACCATCACATTCTTTCCCTCTCGCTTCATTGAATAATTCAAAACGCCGTAATACGTCGGCAAACGTTTCACCTCAACCCCAACCGGGTCGCGCACCCAATCCGCGAGAATGCCCGCGCCGAGCACGAGCGCGTCGTCATCGGTTTCATACACAAACATATTGCGCACCGCGCGAATAAAATCCGAACCGACCCACGTGTGCGGCATGTCGCCGATGAACCGCGGCTGGTTCGCATTGCGGCCCACCACCTCGGCCCAGTGATTCCATCCGCGCGGGCGTTGATCGCCCAAGAAGAACTGCAACAACTCGTGCGCCCGTTCTCTTTGCCCGAGCAACACGAATGCGCCAATGAGTCGTGTTTCATAAGGCGTGTAATCCACCCAATTCAGTTTGCCCTCGCGGCGCTCTGTGAAAAACTGAAAGTACTTCTCGAACGTGTTGTTGAGCTGCGGCTGCGGAATATTCGCCAACTCGCCGCACGGATCAAGCCCGATCGCCGTCGAGGTCGCATCAAAATCACCCAACTCCGCGCAGCCGGGAATGTAGTCGATAGCCGTGTTCGCCATCGCCAATCGCATCGAAGCATACAAAAACCTTTTGAAATCATCACGCGCCGCAGCAAACTCTTCGGCGCGTGCACGCTCGCCCAAAATTTCGGCGATGGTCGTCGCGTCCTTCAAACCCTTCACGCCGAAGAAATCATCCCAATACGAGTGCATCGGCTTCGCGGAATAGCCTTCGTGACTGATCGATTCGGGCAGCAAACCATAACACGCGCGCTGCTCCGCGGTGCCGTTGAGATAAACCTCCGTCTTGCGTTGATTGCGCAGAAACTCGATATACTCGACGGTTTTCACGATCTGCGGAAATTTTTGCCGCAGCCAAAGCGTGTCATTGCTGAAGCGGAAGTATTGCAGCACGGCGTAAATAAACTCGCCGTGGCTGTCGTTCTCGGGCACGGGATCCGCGCCGCGCGTATCCACCACGCACGGAATTTTGCCGTTGGGGTATTGATACTGCGCGTACCAATCTATGAACTCACGCACTTCCTTTTGAATACCGAAGCGCAGCAGCGCCGCGGAAGTCAGCGCGCCGTCGCGAATCCACGAGCGCTCATACGAACGCGAGCCGGGCTGAATGCCCGCGCGATCGCGATTGATGAGTATGTACGCGAGATTCGAGCGCACGAGGTTCGCCAATGGCGGCGCGGAAGCGGGCAGATGCAAATCGACCGTGTTAGTTTTCTCTTCCCAAAATTTGGCAACGTCTTCTCGCGCCTGCCCGGCAGATTGCAGTGGCGGGGCATATTGCTCATGAAAAGGAATCGCGAGGCTGATAAGTTTTTCTTCGTTGGGTGATAAAGAGAAGCGATATTGCAGTGCAGCGGAGGCATAGCCGAAATGATCATTGATAGCGGCGTTTGCAGGCATGGCGTCGCGCGCAAGGAACTCCGTAATATCGCCTTCATCGAACGTGAGCGCGCCGAAGTTGTCGTAAGCGCGCAAAGACAAAAGCTTTTTCTTCTCGTTAATGATGATCGCCTCGCCTTCGCGTCGAATGCTTTTCACTTTCGCCGTGCCGCCGGGCCAGTTTAAAAATTGCGCAGGCGGATTCACTTGGAACGGGCGAACGGCGAGGTAGAGTGAGCCTTGCACATTTTTCTGCGCCAGGTTTCCGAGACGATAGGTCACGTAGAGCAGCGAGCTATCTGCTGCACCGCCTGCGAACGCGGTGATATTCAACTGCAAATCCGCATGCCGCCACGCAACCGTTGGAATCGGCAAATAATCCTGCTCCAAAGATTGCGCAAGCGCGACGTCGTTCCACGTGAGCAATTTTCCTTCGTAGAAAATGAACGGCATGAGCGAGAAGCTGCTCTTATCAACTTCGATCATGCCCTCTTCATTGATGAGCGCTTCTTTCGTGTCATGATTCACGCCCACGACGTTCCAATATGATTGCTGGTTGTACAAATACTTTGGGAAATAGCCGCGCGGATGGTCCGCGGCAATCGTCGTAAAAAACGCCTCGGGCGATTGCGAGAACGCCACGGGCTTGAGCGCGAGCTCACGAAGCGCATATCCCTGTCCGCGGCTGCTCTCCTGCAATTGCAATTTAAGATAACGCGCTTGGTGATCCTTCAAAGAAATGTAACTCCGCCCGGCTTTGCCTGCAGCCACGGCATAAGCCACGTCCCATTGTTTACCCTCGTTGGAAGAGAGCACATCATACTTGCGTGCGAAGTCTTTTTCATCCCAATCGATAACAAGTCCGCCGAACTCGGTGCTGTTTTGCAGATCGAGCACAACTTCTTGCTGCGCCGGCTGCGCGGCACTTTGCCAAAACGTTTGTGGGTCGCCGTCGGCAATGTGCTTGATCGATTCGTTGTGAGTCGAGGCAGAGAATAGCGGCTGCGGTAGAATGTTCGAAGGCGGCGGCAGCGCTTCGAATTGGAAGTCATCGAGATAAACCGCGCCTTTGCCGCCGGTGGAAGAGGCGATGAAGAATTCGATTTTGTCGATGTTCTGCAACGCGCGATCATTGGTCGGCCCCCACGCAAACTCAATGTGCCGCTTCTTGATCGTGACCTTCGTCCATGTTTCGGGAAACTCGAAGTTGCGTTGATTCAGCCACCACACATTGTCGCCGCTGGCATCGACGAGTTTGAATTCGAAATTGTTGATCGGCGCTTCGCCGCGCACATAAAACGAGAACTGAAAATTTTCCGGCAGCGTGAGCGGAAACTGCTTCTGCACGCCGCAATAGCCCGCGCCCGCAACGAAATCGAACGCGATCTTCACGCCGTGATGGGTGCGGCCCGCGACGAGGGCGGTATCGATACGCACGCCGTCCGAGGCAATCGCCTTCCAACCGGCGAGTGTTTCGAAATCGTCGAGCGGCTTGATTTGCGCGGAAGCGAAGCTGCTGAATATCATCATCGCGAACATGTGTCCGAACGAGAGCTTCACCAGCAGCCGCGTTTTTCCCAAAGCAATTAATGTATCCGCCATCGGCAGGAAAAGGTTCCGATTCATGCCTTCGCTTCCTTTATCACAATCGTCTCGGCGATGCGATCGTGCACGGTTTGTTTGTTGGGGTGAATGAAGTATTGCAGAAATCCGAACCCAAGTTCCAAAGCCGAGGCGCCGTAGCCCAGCGCGCGTTCGATCGCATGCCACAATGAGATGTGCTCGTGCGTCAACGAGACCACGCGAATTTTCATCAGCCATTTGCCGGGCGTTTTGCCGTTGCCCAAGTATGTGAACAAGCCGAAGTAGAAGACGAGAAAGATCAAGCTGTACCAATTGGCAAAGTCAAATTTGAGATTGAGATTTGTTTCCGGGTCGATCCAGCCGAAATAATGCAAAACCCTTGCGCCGCCGATCAACAGTGCGAGAAATATCAGGAACGCGGCAAAGAAATCGAGCACAAATGCAACGGCACGGCGCGGGAATGACGCTAATGGCATTCCTTTGATCTGATCGAGCCGCGTTTGATGAGATGGTTCGTAAGTCTGCATGATTGATAGTAGATGTTTTCATGAGGTCTGCAAACCGAGTGCAGGCTTGATTCATCACGCATACGGGGTTGTCATTCAGGAATCTTTTAACTCGCAGGAGAGACTGCCGAGCGCTCAAAAAGATTCCTGCTGAATGACAGTGCTTCGGGAAGATTGAAACGCAATCGCGCAAGAGGGCGCGGCACACTTCACTCCACATTCTCCAGCCACGCTCCATTGAACCCCGCGGCCTGCAAGCCTTTCACGAGGTACTTATTTTTCTTCATCACATTCCAAACAAAGCCGTTGCGCAGGTTCTCGATCATGATTGCAATCGGACCTTGATCGATGCCGAGGTAATCGTGATCGAACCAGCCGTTCGGCGTTCTCGGCGTGATGTAAGTTGGATTGAAGGAATCGAGGAAGCCGTACTTTTTCCACAGTAGCGTGTCGTATTTCGCGCGCATCGCTTTGAGCACAGGAATGCAAATTTCCGGCGCGAATGCCACTGAGCCGCCGGCAGCAGTGGGCGCGATCGTGCCGTCGTCTTCGATCCAATCGAATGAAACGCCGCGCGCGCGATACGACCAGAATTGGCGTTTGCGTCTGTCAACCGCGAAGGTTGTGTCCTTCGGCCCGTCGCATGCGGTGAAGCCCCAAATGTTCTCGGCGTAATCGCGATAGCGGTGCGGATTCTCTTTGGCATAAGCTTGCTGCGTATAAGTTGCGCGTCGCGAGTTCTCGAAATAGTCGATGCCCTTCGCTTGCATGTATTCATCTTGTATGCCGCGAAAGTCGATCCAGCAATGCGAGTATTGATGTCCGAACAACGGCCCGAAGCTCACGAACTCCAAGCCGTAATATTCCGCCCACACATACGGCTTCGTCCACGTTCGCCAAACGCTCTCCGGCAAAGGATGCGTCGGCGAGCCGAGCGCGAGGAAGTAGAGAATCATCGCCTCGTCATAACCGTCCCAAATGTGCGGGCCAAATCCTTTTTCGGGAAACCACGCGGTTTTGATGCCGTTCGTGTCCGCCATTGCCCACTTCCAGTCCACGCGCAAGTACAGCGAGTCGGCAAGAGTGCGAATCTCCTGCTCCGTTGCACTCGCGCTATCGAAGTACGATTGGCTGAAGAGCACGCCGCTCAACAACAACGCCGTGTCTATGGTTGAAAGCTCGCAACGCCATTCGCGCAGCCCGCTCGGAATTTTTAAGAAATGATAGAAGAAGCCTTTATAGCCGCTGGCCTCGGGGTGATCGCTTTGTGGGAGTTGATAGAAAAACCGCAACGTGTTCAATGTGCGTCGCGCCGCTTCTTCGCGCGTTATGAGCTTGCGCTCGACGGCAATGGGATAGCACGTGAGTCCGAAGCCGACTGCGGCAATACTCGCCGGACTGTGCGAAGGCCAGCGATCGGCCGCGAGGCCGGTGGTTTGGTCCGTGGTTTCGAGAAAGAACTTCAGCGTGCGCACTTGCAGGGAATCGAGAAAGGGATCCCACGCAGCCGTCGCCGGGTTTGCCGGAAGCACGATAGGACGCGGCTGCTCGCGGCATGCATTTATAAAAAGGGCAGAGGCCGCCGCGAGCACGACGCAAGCTTTGCTAGGCGCAATCATTCCGCACCTCCAATACGCCGCTGCCGATATTCTTCATAATCGGGCAACTGCCTTTCGTATTCGCCGGACATCAGCGGTGAGGAAAACATAAAATCCGCGGAGGCGCGGTTGCACGCGATGGGGATGTTCCAAACCACCGCGAGCCGCAACAGCGCTTTCACGTCGGGATCATGCGGGAGCGGCTCCAACGGATCCCAAAAGAAAATGAGAAACTCGATATTGCCCTCCGCGATCTTCGCGCCGATTTGTTGATCGCCGCCCAATGGGCCACTTTGCAGTTTGATCACTGTGATATTCAGCTCGCGCTCCAGCAGCTTGCCCGTGGTTCCTGTGGAATAGACTTCATGCTGCGCCAAAACATTGCGGTTGTATTTGGCCCATTCCAAGATATCGTTTTTTTTGTTGTCATGTGCCACGAGCGCGATTTTTTTCCGCTGGCCCATGGGCAGGGTTTTGGATGCAGCCATAGCGCTGGCCTCGTTTTGTTTTTGAAAAAGCCCGCAAGCTGAAGAGCACTTCGCGACATTAGATGCGTAGTCACACAGGCTCGTAAGGAATTCTGAAAATCCGAAGACGGCAGCTTAGAACCCAAGTCCTTTGGTGGTCAATTTGATGCGGCAGAGATACATATCCGCCGTGATGTAAAGTGTCGAGCCGTCCTCGCCGAACTTGCAATTCGCCGTCGCTTCGCCGGTGTCGATCGTGCCGAGAGGCTTGCCCGCCGCGTTGAAAACATGCACGCCGCCGGGGCCGGTCGCGAAAAGATTGCCGGACTGATCGACGGCCAAGCCATCGGGCAAACCTTTCTTGCCTTGCTTCACCCAGGGAGTGGCGTCGAAAAAGACACGGCCTTTGCCGAGCGTGCCGTTTGCCAAGACTTCGTAAGCCATCCACAACGCTCTTTGCGGATCGGATTGCGCAACGTACAAAGTCTTTTCATCGGGCGAAAAAGCGATGCCGTTCGGGAACGTCAGCTCGCGCGTCAGCAGCGTCACTTCACCCGCGGGCGTGACGCGATAGACGCCGTTGAATTCGAGTTGTTTGTTCGGGTCCTGATTGAGGCCCTTGAGGCCATAAGGCGGATCAGTGAAGTAGAGATCGCCGTTTGATTTAAACACAAGATCGTTCGGGCTGTTGAAGCGCTTGCCTTGATATGTGCTCGCCAAAATCTTTTTCGTAAAATTCTTTTCGTTCAATTGGCTTACGCAACGATTGCCGTGATCGCACATCGTGAGCGCGCCTTTAGCATCGAGGGCAAGGCCGTTCGTGCCCAGTTCCAGCCCCGGCGGATTTTCACCGCTGTACCCCGCAGGCCGCAAAAATACGCTCACGCCTTCGCCTTCTTTCCACTTGTAGATGGTGTTCGGTGGGATATCCGAAAACAGAAGATATTTGCCCGTCGCGATCCAAAGCGGGCCTTCGCTCCATTCAAAACCCTCCGCGAGTTTTTCAAGCACGGCGTTTGGGGGAATGAGTTTGTCAAGGTTGGGATCAACGCGATGGATCGTGCCGAGAGATTGCGCGGAGAGGGAAGAGCATAGCATGAAGAGCATTGAGAGGGGAACGAAAAAGCATCTCGCCGGAAAATTGTGGCTCATGAAACGGCCCTTCGCTGAGGTTAGCTACATTTGCCTGCCGCACAACGCCGCAATGAATGGAGCCGCGACACAGCTCCGCGCGAACATGAGGGTTGAGTGGCGCGACGCGTTTCTCTAAAATTAAACCTGCACGAGCATGGAAGCTCGAACCCATGAAAAAACTTTTATCCTAATCGGCAATGCGTGCTTCAAGTTTCGCGTGCAACTTTTTATTGCGCCTGCCCGCCACTGTCGCCGGGTAATGTGCTCAGCTCCAAATCAATGGCGCTGTCTTTTTCAACGACAGTGCTTGCAGACGGCGTTTGTCGAATAACGGTTTCAGGCAACAGATCCGGTGCGACGGTGTAGGTGATTTGTCCGACCCGCAATCCGGCTTCTTTGATGCGCTTCAAAGCATCGTTGAAAATGCGGCCTTCCACGGCCGGAACGATATATTGCGCCGGCTCGCCGCCAATGCTGATCGTGATATTCACGCGCGTATTCGTGGTGACTTCGGCGTTGGGTGGAACCGATTGCCGAATTACCACGCCCTGCGGATGGAGGCTGGAGAAATCTTGATCCACGGCGCCCAGTTCGAGACGATGATTGCGCAGGATTAATTCCGCATCGCGTTGCGAGCGTTCGATCAGATTGGGCATGAGCACGCGCTTTTCGCCGCGGCTGACGACAACATAAACGCGGCGGCCCGGTTTCACCATCGTATGCGGTGGAGGATTTTGTTCGATGACATAGCCGTTTGGATGTTGATCGCTATATCGTTCTTCCTCTTTTACCAAAACGAAGCCGGCCGCTTCCACCGGGCGCTTCGCTTCTTCAAAGCGCATCTTGGTGACGTTGGGCATTTCCACCTCATCGCCGTGCCTGGTATAAAGCGGCATCACGATCCAATCCATAATCAGCACGCTTGCCATTCCGATCATGAAGAGCATGCCGGCGACGCGTGCGAGCGGGTGGTGGGAAAGTGCGAGCAAGAAACGGCGCAAGCCCGCGAAATGCAAAGAACGGTTGGGGAGATTTTCCATCGACATGAAATGCTTCACTCTGTTATTCTTTTGAGATGAGCCGCGAAGCTGCCATCCATGTTGTGGCGATGCGGCAGAGTTCGAACGATGCCGCTCGCTTCGCAAAAACGCGCCGGCACAAACTGCTGGCCGGGCTGCAACGCGAAGTCGGGATGGTGGCGCAAAAACCAATCGACGATTTCGTCATTCTCCTCCGGCTCGGTCGTGCACGTGCTGTAGATCAATCGCCCGTTGACTTTGACCAAACGCGCGGCATTGCTTAAAATTTCTTTTTGCAACGCAGCCAATGCGCGGAGGTCTTCGGGCCGGCGGCGCCAACGCAAATCACTGCGGCGGCTCAAGACGCCCAAACCGGAACATGGCGCATCGACCAACACCACCTCGGCCGGCGGCGCAACGAAATGGCGCGCATCACTCACCACGAGGTGCACGGGCAAGCGCAAGCGTGCTGCGGCTTGTTTGAGCAATCGCAATCTAGCAAAACTGCGATCTACTGCAATAACTTTTCCGCCCGTCAGAGATTCCGCCATGTGCAAAGTTTTCCCGCCGGGTGCGGCACACAAATCGATGACAGTATCGCCGGGTTGAATGGCAGCCAGCGCAGCCACCAAACTGCCGCTCGCATCTTGCACGGTACAGAGGCCTTGTTCGAACGATTTGAGCTTGGTGATTTGGTCGTGATGGGAGACATTATAAACGTGCGGCAAATCCGGAACGGGTTCGGCAGCCAATCCTTGGGCTGCGATTTCTTTTAAAAATCTTTCCGTGTTTTCCAGCGGGCGCACCACGCGCAGTGTGATGGGAGGAATCTGATTGCAGGCTTCGGCCAGCGCGACCAATTCCTTTTGGCCAAAACGCGCGCGCCAGCGTTCGAGCAACCATGCCGGATAGCTCAAGTATTCCGCCAAGCGCGCCAGATTTTGGGGCTGCCATAACATTTCGAGCGACGGCCACGCGTAAGGTTGGCGCTGCGTGTTGCGCAGGATGGCATTCACCAACCGCGCGAACTGCTCGCCGAATTTGGCGCGCGCCAGTGCGACGGCCTCATGAATGGCGGCATAAGCCGGCACGCGATCCATGAATCGAATTTGGAACAGGGCGGTGCGCAAAATATTTTTGAGCAGCGGCCGCGCGGTTGCGTAATCTCTGCGAAAATGCGCGGCGATTTCGGCATCCAAACGCGCACGCCAACGCATCGTGCCATTTGTCAACGCGGTGACGAAGGCGCGATCCTGCGCGGAGAGTTGCGCTTGCGCCAAACTGCGTTCGAGAATTTGATCGAGATAGAGCGAGCCGGTTTCGGCTTCAGTAAGAATTTCGCAGGCCAGCGCGCGCGCGGAAATCGGAAGAGACTGGTGGTGCGGTGTTGTGAGCATCAATGAGGGCTAGGCAATATGACTTGAGCTGAATGATTTGCAGGAACGCACATCGACACAACGAGCACACGAAATTCAAGCGATTCTCAAAACCACTTTGCCGAAATTTTGATTGCTTGCCACATAGTCGTGCGCCTGTGCGGCTTCGGCAAGCGGAAAGACGCTGTCAATAACCGGGTGCAAATTGCCGTTTTCAAATTGCGGCAGCACTTTTTTCCGGAAGAGCCGCGTCAGCGCGATCTTTTCTGCGAGCGAACGAGAGCGCAACACGGAGCCGAGCACGCGCAAACGCTTGCGCATGAGCACGGCCAAATCCACTTCCGTTTTCGCGCCGCCCATCAAACCGATTAACACCAAGCGGCCGCGTGTGCGCAAGAGCTTGAGGTTCTTTTGAAAATAGGAGGCGCCCACGCAATCCAAAATCACGTCGACGCCGGAATCATTCGTGAGCTTGCGCACCATGTCGGCAAAATCATCTTGTTTATAATTGATGGCGTGATTGGCGCCGAGGAAACGGCATTCTTCCAGTTTATCTTCCGAGCCTGCGGTCACGATGACCAATGCGCCGGCGAGCCGGGCCATTTGAATGGCCGCCGTGCCCACGCCGCTGCCGCCCGCGTGTATGAGCAACAATTCACGCGCTTGCAATCTGGCTTCCACGAACAAGTTCGCAAACGCAGTATAAAATGCCTCAGGCACGGCCGCGGCCTGTTCGTAAGTCCAAGCCGGGGGTATGGGCAATAACATCTTTTGGTGCACAGCAACTTTTTCCGCATATCCGCCGCCCGCCAGCAAACAAAAAACGCGCGCGCCGATTTGCCATTCCTTCACGTTTGGACCTAGTGCTATAATTTCACCCGCGGCTTCCAAGCCGAGAATCTCCGATTCCCCTGCCGGCGGCGGATAAAGTCCGCGACGCTGCAACAAATCCGCGCGATTGACCGCGGTCGCGTGGATTTTGACGAGGACCTGCTCCGCGCGGAAAATAGGATCGGGTTGTTTGACAAGCGCCAAACTATGATTGGAGTCGTTTTGAATTTGGAGGGCGCGCATGATACTCCCGGGTGATTCGATCTGGGGCTGAGCCTGTATATCCAACGCGCAAAATCTAACAGACCTTTTGGCCAATTGCAATTTGAATTTCAAGATGAGTGTGTGAAGCCTTGCGGATTGAAATTGTGTAAGTGCTTGCTGCCGTCTTTCTCTTCAATTGCCCTGCTCTGCGCGTATATATTTCGATAAGCATCAAACCGTTCAGACTATGCAATTATCTAATCAAAAACTACTGCTGCTGTGCGCCGTCTTGTCGTGGTCATGCCTCGGCGACATGCCGCACGAAAATCCGCTCGATCCACAATCCCCGGCGTTTGTGAGCACCGGGGTTTTGCGCGGGCAAGTGACGACGTTTTATCAACCCTATCGCGGAATTCGCGGCATCACGTTGGAGCTTTCACCCGGCAATATGAGCACGCTCACGGATACCACGGGTGCGTTTACGCTACGTAACATTCCGGAGGGAGATTATGTACTCTATGCGCGACATAAAAATTATGCCAGCGACTCCGTGCAAGTTACGGTTGCGCAAGAAGCCTCCGCACGCCTCACTTTTCAACTTGATGCCTTGCCTAAAATCACGAGTGTGATCGGCCGCACTTTTCATGTGAGTAATGTGCCGCCGGAAGAAAATGTGGATTTCGCTTTGTTCGAGGCTCGCGTGGAAGACCCCGATGGCCGCGCTGACATCGCCAAAGTGTGGATGCAAATTGAGGGCAGCGCGCGCGCCGATACTTTGCGAGAAACTTCCCAAGCAGGCCTCTACGACTTGAAAGTGTTCGGCACGGATTTTCCCAACCGTAGCCTGCACCACCTGTTGGGCCGCAGATTGCGATTCATGGTCAGCGATCGTTTGGGGCATCAATCTGACACCGAAGAAGTCATACTCTTTCGCATCATCGATCCGCCTCCGGAAACCATTTCGCCCAAGGAGCGCGCGCTTGCCGACTCCACCAAGCCGAGATTGATTTGGCAACCTCTGCCACGCACGTTCGCCTTTTCATACAGCGTGCGGGTGGAAAAAATCGTGGGCGGCATTCCGAGCCTGGTGTGGGAACGTCTTGCGATTGCGGACTCCCTTTCTTCTCTACGCGTCGATCGCGCCTTGACACGTGGGGAGCATCGTTGGACGGTTGCGGCCGTGGATGAATTCGGCAACACCAGTACCTCCTCGCCCGCGGCTTTTGTGGTGAAATGATGAGGCCCGCCCTGACTCCGTATGCCTTTCGAATACAGCAATGAAAATAGATAATCCCGCCGCACATCTCGCCACCACGTTGACCGCGCTCTCGCGCATTAGCGCGATCATCAACACCTTGCAAGAGCTCGATCCCTTGCTCGAAAAGATTATGGACATCGCGGTGGAAACCGTGGGCGCGGAACGCGGGTTCATTTTGCTCACGGATGAAAACGGCGAGTTGCGGCCGCGCACAGCACGCAATATCTCGGCGCAAAACATTCTCAACATCACCAATATTTCGAACAGTGTGGTGCAGCGTGTGATGCAATCGGGAGAAGCGGTGATTTCTTACGACGCCCAAGTTGACGAGGCCCTGCGCGAATCCGAAAGCATCATTCTCAACCGCATTCAATCCGTCGCGTGCGTGCCGCTGGCAATCAAGCAACGCCCTATTGGCGCGCTTTATCTCGACAGTATCGAGCAGCGCAGCGGGTTCACGGAAACGAGCGTGCCCTTTCTCACGGCCTTCGCCAATCAAGCCGCGATTGCCATCGAGAATGCGCAGCTTTATGAAACGCTGCGCGAAGAGAATCGCCAACTGCGCAAGCAAGCGCGCGAGGCCAGTGGCTTCAGCGAGATCATCGGCCAAAGCCCGAAGATGAAAGCCGTGTTCGACACCATGAACAGCGTGCTGGATTCGGACGCCACGGTGTTGATTCAAGGCGAAAGCGGCACCGGCAAAGAACTCGTCGCGCGCGCGATTCATTATAACGGCCAGCGGCGCGACAAGCCGTTCATTGCACTTTTCTGCGGTTCCTTGCCGGAGTCGCTGCTCGAAAGCGAATTGTTCGGCCACAAAAAAGGCGCATTCACCGGCGCGATGGCGGACAAGAAAGGCCTCTTCGAAGCCGCGCATGGCGGCACTTTTTTTTTGGATGAAAT
>JABWAN010000934.1 GCA_013361015.1 Candidatus Zhuqueibacterota bacterium
AGCGGGTTGATCTGCTTCATGTCCGCCAGGAACGTGCGGTACATCCCCTCGCCGTCAGGCGGAATGAGGTGCGCCTCGTCGACGATAACGAGATCCCAGCTCGCCTCCGCGAGCTGGTCTCGGTGCTCTGCACGTCGGGCGAGCTGGAGGGAGCAGATCACGTTCGGCTCGATCGCCCAGGGGTTCTGACCTGGGTACCGGTCGGCTAGCTCTCGCAGCTTCGCGGCGTCGTGGAACACGAAGCGCTCGTTGCGCGTATCGAAGACATTGAAAACCTTCGCGAAGAACACGAAGTCGACATTGCGCAGCCGCAAATTTTTAAACACGCGCAAATCCACGCTCTTCTGCCAGGGCTTGTTGCCGCTATTGACTGCGGGCACGTAGTTCGCGTTGGGAATATTCGGCGTGTGCGGCCAGCCGCTGCTGAGTTTGCCGATAAAGCTTATGCCCCAGTTGTTCGGCTCGCTCAAAGTCACGGTGGTGTTGAGCACGTGGCGTTGATCCCAATCCAGCGGCGCAATTTCTTTTTCTTCTTCAATTCCGGAGATCGCGCTGAAAAAGAACGCGCCGTCGCGCACGGCATTCCCGTCCGCGGTTTGGAAAGTATAGTCCACCCACGCCGAGAGTTTCGTTTTCGCATCATAACGCTTCGTGAAGCTGAGCGTGAAGCCCTTCACTGCGCCGTAATCTTTGTTGAGATACACGCTGTAGCTGCTTGGCCCGAATTGCGCGGACTCATAACGAATCTTCTGCACCGCGAGCAGATCGCGAATGTCTTTCGAGAACAGGCTCATCTCGAGCGCCAGTGCGTCGCCAATCTGTTGCTGCAGGCCGAATTCATAATTGACGGTTTTCTCCGGCTTCAAATTAGCATAGCCTACCGAGGGGGCGAGGCCTGCGCCAAAGGCTTCGCTGCTAGACAAGCGCCGCAGCGCCGGCATTTGATGGAAGTGGCCGTATGAGAAGTGCAATATGCCTTTGTCCGTAATCGGAAACGCCACACCCAAACGGGGCGAAATGCGCTCTTTCACTTCCGCCCGTGCGCGCTGGCCTTGCGGATTGAGAAGATTTAAAAAGTAATCGCTGTTGGGATCGAAGCGGTCATAACGCAAGCCGGCGTTGATGATCATGTCCTGGTATTCGATCTTGTCCTGCAAATACGCCGACACTTGCAGCGCATCCTTATCATAAAACGTATGGCTGGGCGACTCATTCACGGGCAAAACCGTGGGTTGGCGGTATTGCTCGTTGTCGTAAAGCACGGTAATCGCTTCTTCGTTCAAATCATCCTGCCGGACGCTCACGCCGGTTTTGATTTCGTGCTGCGTGGTAATTTGGCTGGTGAAATCCAATTTGCCGCCCACGGATTTTGAGTCGCGGTAAACATGCCCCATCTGCATTCCGCCGAACAAATACGAGGCAGAGCTGGGCGTGCCCACGATCCGCGTGGTCGGCACATAACGCGGATCGAGTGGATCCTCGAATACAAATTGCCGGAAACGCGTCGTGGCGTAGAAAAAATTGGCTTCGTAAAAACTTTTCGTGAAGGCGTGATTCAACTTGAAAGAGTAGTTGTAATTGTCTTCTTCATAATTGTAGATGCCGTCCGGGTTGAAACGATAGTCGTGCTCATAGAGTTTGTAGCGCCCACCATCGAACAAGAATTGCGAGGACAGCTTGATCCTCGAACTGAGGCGATACGTCAGCTTGCCGAGGAAATTATAGTCGCGCCGGGGATTCATGGGAACGTAGGCGCTGTCGCCGTTCAGCTCGATATACCAATTGTTATCATTGCGGAAGTTCGCGGAATCGCCGGGCAGATGTTCGCGCACGCCGTAGCGAAAGCCTTCGTTGTCGTCATAGCGTCCGCTGAGATTGAACGTGAGCTTGTTCGTTCCACCAATGAGCGGCACCGGGCCGTTGAGGGTGCCTTCGAACACATAGTTCGCAAAAGGCTGCACGTCATCGATTTTATAAAAAATCTCCTGGTCGTTCGAGACGTAATCGCCGGTATAGGCTGAGAAGCTGCCGTTATAATCTGCGCCGCCTTCCTTGATTTGAATATTGACAATGCCGCTCATGGCGTTGCCGTATTCTGCGTTGAACGCGCCGCTGATGACCTTCAGCTCTTCCACGGCTTTATTGGAGACGTTGTTCGCGAGGCCGTTCGTGAAGAAAGGATTCACCACGGGCACGCCGTCGATGTAATAGCCGATTTCCGTCGAGCGGCCGCCGCGAATGTGCAAGGCGCCGTCCGCGCCCGTGTTCACGCCCGCTTGTGTGGTGAGCACGCCAATGAAAGTCTCCACCGGCAGTTCCTTGATTTCGTCCGCGGTTTTGATGTTCTGCGAAGCGGTCAAATCCTTCTGCACCAGCGGACGCTCGGCCACTACCACGATTTCCTGCCCGACGATCGCTTCGGAAGTCATCTCGAAATCCTGCCGCGTGGTGAGATCGACGCTCACGCGCAGATTCTCCACGCGCACCGCCGCATAGCCGATCAACGAGGCGCGCAACGTGTATGCGCCCGAAGGCACATTGAGAATAACATACTCCCCATTGATATTGGTCGCTGCGCCCAAAGCCATGCCCTCCACAAGCACGTTTACGCCGGGCAGGGGCTGCTGCGTTTCTTTATCGAGCACCCGGCCTGCGAT
Source organism: Candidatus Zhuqueibacterota bacterium (assembly GCA_013361015.1). Lineage (GTDB taxonomy): Bacteria > Zhuqueibacterota > Zhuqueibacteria > Zhuqueibacterales > Zhuqueibacteraceae > JABWAN01. Next base: position 2,658 of record JABWAN010000934.1, read on the forward strand.
TTTGCCGCCGACGGCAAACAGTGGGGCTGCGCTCCACATCAACACGATGAATATGCCAATCCAAGTTCTCTGCTGCCTCAACCTCATGATGAAAACCTCCGTAACGATGATTCAGTTCTGCTCGCGGAACAACACGCTCACGACATTCTCACACTTGGTTTAGATTGTCATTCCGGAGGAATCTTTTTCAGCGCGGAGCACTTAAGAGGATTCTTTCCGAATGACAGCCGATGGGACTGTTCAATGAACGTTTCTT
>JABWAN010000935.1 GCA_013361015.1 Candidatus Zhuqueibacterota bacterium
CTGTTTTTCACGCCGCTGCTGTTGTGGCTCATCTCAATTTATTTCTGTGTACTCGTGCTTCTCACCAAGCGCTTTGAAATCCGTCTGCACGCGCCGCGAGAAATCAAAACCCTCTCGAATCAAATTCTGCAAGCACGCCAACGTCATCTCATGCTCGCCTTTTGGACACTGGCCGCGGGGCTGCTCTCCGCATTTGTGTTGATGATTTTCCGGCTGAAACTCTAAAGCAAGTTGCCGCTTGCGCCTCGTGCGCTACCATTCATCCCCCCAATCCAGCCACTCATCGGAATTCGGCCATCGTTTCCCGGTTCTTTGCGTATCTTCCCGCGTACAGAAATTTCAAACACACACCAAGGAGATCAAATGACGTTATTCCTCCTCTTCATCCTTTACGCGCTCGCGCTTTCTTTCGGATTGGCGCGAACCGGGCTGCACGCACAGGTGGCACGCACCAACGGTGCAACCCACAAACGCCCGTCTCGCCTCCTCATTATCGGAGCCACGGGCGGAAGCGGCCGCCAACTCGTCACGCAAGCTTTGGAGCGTGGTTATGTCGTCACGGCGCTCGCGCGAGAGCCCTCGAAACTGCACATCGAACATCCTCAGCTCACCGTGGTGAAAGGCGATGTTCTTGACTACGCCTCCGTTGCGGCCGCAATGCGCGGGCAAGAGGCCGTCGTGTCTGCGCTCGGCCACAAGCGCTATTTCTATCCCACATGGATTCTTTCGGAAGGAACTCGCAACGTTCTGCGCGCGATGCAAGCGCACGGCGTGTCGCGCTTCGTGTGCGAGACCTCGCTCGGCATTGGCGACAGCGCTGGGCGCATGGGCCTGTATTACACCTTCTTTGTGATTCCCATCATTCTGCCGTTTTATTTTTGGGACAAGGCGAGGCAGGAACGCGTTATCGCGGCGAGTAATGCGGAATGGGTGATTGTGCGGCCGGGCGTGCTCACCAATGCCGGCAAGCGCGGGCGCTATCGCTTCGGCGCTCGCCTCGGCAATTTCTTTGGAACAGTGCGCATCTCGCGTGCGGACGTGGCGGACTTCATGCTGAACCAACTAACGTCCGGCGCGCACTTGGGAACTGCCGTGTCCGTGTGTTGGTAGTGCGATCAAATTTGTATGCACACAATGTCAAGCCTCCGATTATCCCTGCAAAATCTGGATAGTTGCAAGTCGCTCGAGAACCGTCAAACCAGGAGTACCGTATGTTGGACCAATTTATTCGCGCCGTGCTGTGGTTGCACATTGTCGCGGGCTTTACGGGTTTCTTTGTGGCGCCGGTCGCGCTCGTCACGCGCAAAGGCGGCAACACGCATCGCAAATGGGGCAAGGTTTACTTTTGGGCCATGACGATCAGTGTGCTCAGTTCGCTCATCGTGGCCGCGTATCGCCCCAACATTTTTCTGTTTTTGATCGGCATCTTCAGTTTCTATCTCGCGTTCTCGGGTTATCGCGTGCTGCGCCGCAAAAGTCCGGAGGTTGGGCAAAGCGCCACCGCGTTGGATTGGACTGTGGCAAGTTTGACATTGGCGACCAGCTTGTTCATGCTCATTTATGGCAGCATGAGTTTCACGACCTTCGCTGTGCGTTTGAATCCGATACTGCTCCTCTTTGGAGTATTGGGCTTGCTGGCCGCAGGCAGTGACATGTACAGATTTGTGTGGCCCTCCGCAGACAAAAACGCATGGTACTTCGATCACATGTCCGGCATGGTCGCTTCCTATATCGCTGCGGTGTCCGCTTTCTCCGTGGTGAATTTCGCTTTTCTGCCTCTGCTCGCGCGCTGGCTCTGGCCCACTGTGGTGGGAGCACCGCTGCTCGTGCTTTGGATCACGCGCTACAAAATCAAACTTCATCGCGCAAAAAAATCCGTGGCGGTTCCGGCGTATGAATTGACCGGCGAGCCGGTCTAATCGCGCAGCAATGAGATCCGCAGTGATGCAATTGGTGCTTAACAAGCTTTCTCATTTTGATTTCACTCCGAAAAGCTTATTTTCAATCATGGCACGTTGGTTTGATCAAAAAAACCTTTTGATATTGTTCATCGCCGATACTCTCATCGCCGTGGTCTTGACGGTGCTCGGTGTAGGCGCGGGCGCAGATAAGCCCTGGCACATCGCGCTATTGCAAAATCTCATCTACTCGCACGCCGTCGGCGCTGCCATCTATTTGCTCGTGCATGGCTCCGGCGTCGCGCACGCCCAGAACAATCTCGGCAAGCTGTTCGGGCTTACGGGACTGTTCATTTTAGGCGGGGCTTGCGGCACGATCATCAGTTGGGTGAGCCTGCATCTTTTGTTTGATCGCGAGCTGACGTGGCGCACGCTCACCTCGCACCTGTTCCTCGCGACCACTCTTGCGGTAATTTTCGGCACCGTGGTTTACAGTTTTTTTGCTGCACGCGAACGTTTGCAGGATGCGATTGCAACGCTGGCGGAAAAAGAAGTCAAAGAACAGCAACTGCTTCGCCTCAAAACCAAAGCCGAGCTTGAAGCGCTGCGCGCGAAGGTCAATCCGCACTTCCTATTCAACACACTCAACTCCATTGCCAGCCTCATTCCGGTCGATCCAACTAAAGCGGAAGAGATGGTGCAGCGTCTCGCGCGGCTGTTTCGCTACACGCTGGAGGCGAGCAACCGCGACCTGATTGCATTGGAAGATGAGTTGCGCTTATGCCGCGAATATTTGGAGATCGAGAAAGTGCGTTTGGGCGCGCGGTTGACCTATGCGATCAACAGCGAAGCGAGCCTCGCAAAGTTGCCGGTTCCCGGCTTTTTACTTCAGCCTTTAATCGAGAACAGCGTGAAGCATGGCATCGCGGTTTCTAAAACCGGCGGGCACATCACGCTCACCGTGCAGCGCAACGGCAATGCGTGCATGTTGGAAATCC
>JABWAN010000028.1 GCA_013361015.1 Candidatus Zhuqueibacterota bacterium
ACGCGCCCGGAAAAATTTCTCTGCGCCACGGCGGCTTTCTTTCAAACCTAGAGCAATTCGATCCGCAATTCTTCGGCATCTCGCCGCGCGAGGCCGCAAGCATGGATCCGCAACAGCGCCTCTTCCTCGAAGTCGCGTGGGAAGCATTGGAGCACGCGAACTGCGCGCCCGATCGTTTGCTCAACAGCAAAACCGGTGTGTTCGCCGGCGTGACCATGTCGGACTATTTGCACCTTGCGCAGCAAGTGCCGCCGGAAAAGATCGACGCATATTTTTTGACGGGCAATTGTCTGAACGTCGTGCCCGGCCGCGTTTCGTTTTTTCTTGGCGTGCATGGCCCGAGCCTGGCCGTCGATACTGCGTGCTCCTCTTCGCTCACCGCAATTCATTTGGCGTGTCAAAGTTTGCGGCGCGACGAATGCGAAATCGCGCTCGCCGGCGGCGTCAATGTTATGCTCATGCCGGAGATTTTGATTTCCGCCTCGCGGGCGCACATGTTCGCGCGCGATGGACGCTGCAAAACTTTTGATGCGGCCGCGGACGGTTTTGTGCGCGGCGAAGGCTGCGGCGTAGTCGTGCTCAAGCGGCTCTCCGCGGCGCAAAAAAACGGCGATCGCATTTTTGCGATCATTCGCGGCACGGCTATCAATCAAGACGGGCCGAGCAGCGGCCTCACCGTGCCCAACAGCGAAGCGCAGAAAGAGCTGATTCGCGCGGCGCTGCGTGATGCGCGTGTCGCGCCGCATCAAATTCAATACGTCGAGGCGCACGGCACCGGCACCTCGCTCGGCGATCCCATCGAAGTGCGCAGCCTCGGCGAAGTGTTGAGCACGGGTCGCACGCCGGAGCAGCCGCTCTTTCTCGGCTCAGTGAAAACCAATCTCGGGCATTTGGAATCCGCGGCCGGCGTTGCGGGCTTGATCAAAGTCGCGCTCGCCTTGCACCACGGCGAGATACCTCCGCATCTCCATTTTCAAAAACTCAATCCCGATATTTCACTCGACGCGATGCATGGTCGCATTCCCACGCAGCTTTTGCCTTGGCCTGCTTGGGGCGAAACGCGCCTCGCCGGCGTGAGCGCCTTCGGCATGAGCGGCACGAACGTTCATGTGATAATGGAAGGAGCTGCGGTTGCCAATGATCAGTCGTCAGAGATCAGTCATAAGTCATCAGTTGAAAGTGAGCAGTTATCAGTAGTCAGAGATAGCGCACATGACTCTTCACTGAACACTGACCACCGAACACTGATCACCGACACACGCACGGCGCACCTTCTCACGCTTTCCGCGAAAGAGGAAAACGCGCTCAGACAAATGGCTGCGAATTATGAGCGGCATCTTGTTGCGCATGAGGAGCAAGCGTTGGCCGAGGTTTGTTATTCCGCCAATGTGGGTCGCGCGAAATTTTCGCAGCGTCTCGCCCTCGTCGCCAACTCTTCCACGCAAGCTCGCGCGCGGCTCAATGATTTTGTCGAAGGTCGCGAAGCCGTCGGTGTGATCGCAGGCGCGACGAGCGGCAAAAAGCCCAAACTCGCGTTTCTTTATGCGGGACAGGGTTATCAATATCTCAACATGGGTCGCGTGCTCTATCAAACACAGCCGACGTTTCGCCGCGCATTGAAGCAATGCGATGAGTTGTTTCGGCCTTATCTTAAAACCTCGCTGCTCGATGTGCTTTATCCCGAAACGAGCAACGGGCAAAGAGTATCGAGGATCGAGGATAGAGAATTGAAGATCGATCCACGATCTACTATACTCGATCCTCAATCCTCAACCTTCGATACTCGATCTTCCAACTTGCTCGATCAAACCTTCTACACGCAGCCCGCGATGTTCTCGCTGCAATACGCGCTCACGCAACTGTGGCTCTCGTGGGGCGTGACGCCCGCGGTGGTAATGGGCCACAGCCTCGGTGAGTTCATGGCCGCGCAGCTTGCCGGCGTTTATAGTTTGGAAGATGCGGTGAAGTTGGTTGCTGAACGCGGGCGTTTGACCGAAGACGTGCCCGCGGTCGGCATGATGGCTTCCGTGCAAGCAAGTGCAGAGACCGTGACCCAAGCGCTCGCGGATTATCACGGCAACATTTGCATTGCTGCGATCAACGGGCCGGACAGCGTCGTCATTACCGGCATTAAGGCGGATGTGAACGATCTGCTCGCGCGCTTCGAACGCGAGGGCGTCAATGTGCGCCGCCTTGCGATCTCGAATGCGTTTCACTCGCCCTTCATCGAGCCGGCGCTCGACAACTTCTCGCGCGTAGCCGCGGAAGTGCGCTATCATCAACCCAAGCTCCCGCTCATCTCCACGCTCACGGGACAATTGCTGCGCTTCGATTTGCAGAGTCACGATCCACAATCATCAAACAACAATCCTCAAACCTACTGGCGCAATCACTTGCGCGAGCCGGTGCAATTCTTCGCGGCGATGCGCACGCTGCATGAAATGGGCGTCGATAGCTTTCTCGAAATCGGGCCGAATCCCACGCAGCTTGGCATGGGCCGGCGCTGCTTGCCCGAAGGTTATGGATATTGGTTTCCTTCGCTGCGACAAGGCCGCGACGATTGGCAGCAAATGCTCGAAAGCGTGGGCGCGATGTTCGTCGCCGGTTGTGAAATCGATTGGCGCGGCTTCGAGCAGGATTATGCGCGGCGCTTCGTCTCGTTGCCCACGTATCCGTTTCAACGCAAGCGTTATTGGATTGAAGATAGCGGATCGAAGATCGTGGATGGTAGATCGTCGATGGTGGATCGCAAAAGACAATCCACGATTCACGATCAACGATCAACTCTCAAGCATCCTCTGCTGCAACACTGCACGCGCTCGCCGCTCATCAAAGAGACGATCTTTGAGACTCAACTCAGCACCGCGCTGTTTCCGTATTTCGAAGATCACAAAGTTCATGGCATGGTCGTATTGCCGTTGACCGGCCATCTCGAAGTCATTCTGGCTGCGGCAAGGATTGCATTCGGCGAAAGTGTGCTGGGCTTGGATGAAATCGTGATGCACGAGCCGTTGCTCGTCCCGGAGAATGAAGCGCGCGCCATTCAGCTCGCGTTCAAGCCGGAAGACAATGGCGCAGCTTCGTTTCAGTTGATTAGTCTGATTAAGAAAGCAACGAACAATGCCGGCGAGCATAAAGTTCATGTCACCGGCAAAGTCGCAATGACGATTTCCGAGAACGCCGCGCCACAACGCGATTTGCAGAAGCTGCAGGCGCTGTGCACGGAAGAAATCTCCGTCGCGGATTATTATCGCCAATTGTGGGAGCGCGGCCTGCACTTCGGCCCGCAATTTCACGGCATTCAAAAACTTTTTCGGCGTGAGGGCGAAGCGTTGGGGCAAATTGCACTACGCGAAGAATTGCATGCAGAGGCGAATGCGTATCATTTGCATCCCGCGTTGCTCGATGCGTGCCTGCAAGTCCTCGGCGCGGCGTTGCCGAGCCCAACACAAGAAGACCACAGCGCAACCTTTCTTCCAATCAACGTTGAAAGCTTTCGCTTCTATAAACGCCCACCCGCGCAGTTGTGGAGCAACGTCGCCCTTCGCGTTGATGAAAAGAAGAACGTGGAAACCTACGCCGGCGACGTTGCAGTCTATGATGCCGAGGGCGCATTAGTCGCGGAGTTGCGCGGCTTGCTCGTGAAGCGCACCGGCGCCGAGGCGCTGCAGAGTGTTTTGCAGGAGAGCATCGCCGGCTGGCTCTACGAAATCGCATGGCGCCCCCAACCGCTTTCGAACAAAACCATGCCGCAACCATTGCTTGGTGCACCCGCGCAACTCGCTGAAGCTGCGCAAGCATTGTTGCCGTCATTGCGCGCGGAGGCGGATTTGGCAGCCTATGAAGAATTGCTCCCTAAGCTTGATCGGCTCTGCTCCGCCTACGTGGTGCAGGCGTTGCGCCGGCTCGGCTGGAATTTTTCATTGCATCAACGATTTCAGAGTGAGGCCCTGGCAAGGCAATTGGGCGTGATCGACAAACAGCAACGCTTGTTCGGCTGCATGCTTGCAATGCTGGCTGACGATGGCGTGCTCGCTCTTTCAGAGGGTGGAGGGATTGTAGCTCGCGTGCCCGAGGAGGAAAATCTCGAATCGCAATACCATGCGCTCCTGCAAAACTATCCGGCGAGTGCGACCGAGCTTGAATTAACGCACAAGTGCGGGCAGCATCTCGCGCAAGTTCTGCGTGGCGAATATGATCCGCTGCAATTGCTCTTCCCGGGCGGGTCGGTCGAGGTTCTCGAAAAACTCTATCAACATTCGCCGGTCACGCGCGCGATGAATCGCCTGGTTGCGCGCGCCGTGAGCGAGGCTCTCGCCGATCTCCCCAAAGACCGCAAGCTGCGCGTGCTTGAAATTGGCGCGGGCACGGGCGGCACCACGGCGTTCGTATTGCCGCATTTAGCCGCGGACCGAACCGAGTATGTCTTCACCGACGTTTCGCCGCTGTTCTTGCAGCAAGCACAAGACAAGTTTCGCGAGCATGCGTGTGTGCGTTATCAAATGCTCGATATCGAGCGCGACCCCCTGTCGCAAAAGTTCGAAGCACACAGCTTCGACATCGTGATCGCTGCAAACGTGCTGCATGCGACCGCGGATTTGCGTTCCACCATGCAGCACGTCAAGCAATTGCTCGGCCCGAAAAGTCTGCTCGTGTTGCTCGAAGGCACGGAGCACGAGCGCTGGGTCGATCTCACCTTTGGTTTGACCGAAGGCTGGTGGAAGTTTTCCGATACGAATCTGCGACCCGATTATGCGTTGCTCTCCAAGTCGGATTGGAGCAAGTTTCTCGCGGAGCTCCAGTTCAGCGAAACGCAAGTGCTTCCGGGGCAAAACGACAAGGCGAGCTGCGGTCGTGCGCTAGCGCAACACGCCATGATTCTCGCGCGTGGGCCGCACGTTGCTGCGCATGAAAACTTGACTACGGCCGGCTCGTGGTTGATTTTTGCAGATGCAAACGGCCTCGGTGCAAAGCTGCGCGACTTGCTGCATGAGCAAGGGCAGGCCAGCGTGCTCGTCTCTGCGGGTGAGTCTTATGCAGTTTTGGAGGGAAAGCATTTTAGCATCAATCCCAAGCGCGCCGAGGATTTTCATCGGCTCGTGCAAGAAGTGCAAGGCGCGAGTAATTGCGCCGGTGTCGCCTACCTTTGGGCGTTGGATGAACACGTGCGTGATGACAGTTCATTGCGGGAATTGCAGCACATGCAGGACAAATGCGGCGCTGCGGTATTGCATCTGGTGCAAGCGCTCGTCAAATCTCACGGCGGCGAAACGCCGCGCTTGTGGTTGGTGACGCAGAACGCGCAACTCATTGGCACGCAAGCCGAACCGGTGGAAGTTGCGCAATCCTCTCTGTGGGGTTTGGGAAAAATCATCAGCCTCGAGCATCCCGAGTTGCATTGCGTGCGCGTGGATGTGCAATCGCATGATGATAGCGTGGCTCAGGCTCTGTTCGATGAAATGCGCGCACATGATCGCGAAGACCTGGTCGCATATCGCGAAGGCGAGCGCTATGTCGCGCGGCTCGTGCGGGTTCCGTCGCAAGCCGCAGATCGTGGATCGCGGCTAGTAGATGGAAGATCGCAGATGGAAGCGAACGTTTTACCATCCACCATCCACGATCCACAAGCCACGCAGCTCATCATCGCCACCACCGGTGTGCTCGATACCTTGCAGTATAAACCGACAGAACGTCGTGCGCCCAAAGCAGATGAAGTTGAGATTCACGTGCACGCAGTTGGAATGAATTTCAGAGACGTGCTCAACGCACTCGGCATGTATCCTGGCGACGCCGGCCCGCTTGGCAGCGAGTGCAGCGGAACGATTGTCACGGTCGGCGAAGGCGTTACGAATTTCAAAATCGGCGATGAAGTGATGGCAATCGCCGCGGGCAGTTTTAGCACGTTCGTGACGATGCACGCGGAATTGGTCACGCATAAGCCTGAGCACTTGAGCTTTACCGAAGCGGCCACGATTCCCAGCGCGTTTATAACGGCGTATTACACGCTCATTCATCTTGGCAAGCTGCAGCAGGGTGAGCGCGTACTCATTCATAGCGCGGCCGGCGGCGTGGGTATGGCGGCCGTGCAGCTTGCGCAACGCGCCGGCGCTGAAATCTTTGCCACTGCGGGCAGTGCAGAGAAGCGCGAGTTCTTGCGCGGTTTCGGCGTGCAGCACCTGTTTGATTCGCGTTCGCTAGACTTCGCGCGTGAGATCATGCGGGTCACAAACAATGAAGGCGTTGACGTCATCCTGAATTCATTGAGCGGCGAGTTCATTCCGGTTAGCCTGTCGATATTGAAAGACAGCGGACGCTTCCTTGAAATCGGCAAACGCGGTATTTGGGCGCGCGCACAAATCGACGCTTTCAAGCGCATCGGTGAATCTCACGTTGTCGATCTCGCTGCGGCTGCGCAAGAGAATCCCACGTTGATCAAAACCCTGTTGCACGAGGTGGGGCAGGGCATCGAGGACGGCAGCTTGAAGCCGTTGCCCCTACGGGTTTTCTCCGCTGCGGAAATCGTGGAAGCGTTTCGCTGCATGCAGGGCGCGAAGCATATCGGGAAGATCGTGGTGGAGTTTGTTAGCGAGGATAGTAGAACGAAGCTCGAGGAGAGTGGATCGATGAGAGTGGCTCGTGGAGCGTCTTCATCTTCTCACGATCATCGACCCTCAATCCTCGATTCTCTATTCTCGCTCCACGAGCCTCAATCCACCCTCCTCATCACCGGCGGTCTCGCCGGTCTCGGCTTGCTCACCGCGCAATGGCTGGTAGAGCAGGGTGTGCGTTATCTCGCGCTCATGGCGAGAAGCGCGCCTTCCGCAGTAGCCGGCGCGGCGATCGCGGAGATGGAGAAACGCGGAGCGAAAATTCTCATCGCGCAAGGCGATGTGTCGCGCGAAGCAGACGTGAAAAGAGTTTTGTATGAGATAAAGCAAAGCCTGCCGCCGTTGCGCGGTATAATTCACTCTGCCGGCGTGCTCGACGACGGCGCGCTGCTGCAGCAAAAGTGGGAACGCTTTGAGACCGTGCTGGCTCCGAAAGTAAACGGTGCGTGGCTGCTGCACCAACTCACGCTGGACGAGCCGCTCAATCTTTTTGTGCTCTATTCATCGATGGCTTCCATGCTCGGCATGCGCGGACAAGGCAATCACGCGATGGCGAATGCCTTTCTCGACGGCCTGGCGCAGCATCGCCGCAATCGCGGGCAAGCAGGTACTAGCATTCATTGGGGCGCATGGTCGGAGGTTGGCGCTGCCGCAGAGCGCAAAGTCGATACGCGCGTGCGCGTGCAAGGCGTGGGCGCGATCGCACCGCAAAAAGGTTTGCAAGCACTCAGCCGCATCTTGCAGCAAAACCTCGTTGAAGTGGGGGTGTTGCCGATCAATTGGGCGAAGTATGTGCAGCAATTTGACGGAGCATGCGCGCCGTTCTTTTCAGAGATGGTTGCGAGTGCGCCCGTCAAAGCCGAAAACAAGCCGGTGGTTTCATCAAAAGCGCAGCCGAAAATTTTAGAGCAATTACAGAACGCGCCGCAGCATCTGCGCAAAAATCTTTTGCTCGCCTACGTGAAAGACCAGGCCCTGCGCGTGCTCGGCCTCGACTCTGCGCAGCCACTCGATAAAGAGCAGCCCCTGCAAAAGATGGGGCTCGATTCACTCATGGCTGTTGAGCTACGCAATGTGCTCGGCACAGGTTTGGGACTGAAACGCGCGCTGCCCGCAACATTGCTATTCGATTATCCCACGATCACCGCGGTGACAGAGTATCTCGCAAAGGACGTGCTCGCTTTGGAGTCTGTGACCGAAACACAGAATGGCAAGATGCAAAGCGTTTTGGTTGAAAAAGAGCAGAAAAACTTGAAGCAGGCTGAATTGGCGCAGCTTTCAGATGAAGAAGCAGAAGCCTTGCTGTTGGAAGAGCTCTCGAGGAAATAATAGTAATCGTCGAAGTCGAACATGCACGCGACGGTTCTTGTGAGTATAAAAAATCCGTTTGCACAAGTCCGACTTCCTTCAACTTTGAGGAATAGCATGAGCGTCACCGAACCTCTCGAACAACTTTCTCCCGTCAAACGCGCGTTGCTTGAAATTCGTGAATTGAAAGCTAAGCTCGCGGAAACGGAACGCGCGCAGAACGAACCCATTGCCATCATCGGCATGGGCTTGCGCTGGCCTGGCGGCGCACACGATCCCGAGACTGCGTGGCAGCTACTGCGCGATGGTGTAGACGCGATTTCCGAAGTGCCGAAAGATCGTTGGAACATCGACGATTATTACGACCCTAATCCCGATGCGCCCGGTAAAATGTCAACGCGCTGGGCCGGCTTCATCAATGATATTGACAAGTTCGACGCGGATTTCTTCGGCATTTCGCCGCGCGAAGCGGTGAGCATGGATCCGCAACAACGCTTGCTCATGAAAGTCGCATGGGAAGCGCTCGAAAACGCAGGCCAGTCACCGGAGAAATTGGCCGGCAGCGCCACCGGTGTGTTTGTTGGCATAGCGGCATTCGACTATCCTGAAATGCAGATGCAGTACCTCAATCCCGCGAATATCGATGCGTATCTCGCTACCGGTTCTGCACACAGTGTGGCCTCCGGCCGGTTGTCCTATTTTCTCGGCTTGCAGGGTCCAAGTATTTCGCTCGATACCGCATGCTCGTCTTCGCTCGTTGGTGTCCATCTCGCGTGTCGGAGTTTGCGCAGTCGTGAAAGCGACATGGCGCTCGCAGGTGGCGTGAATCTCATCATCATTCCCGAACTGCTCATTAATTTTTCGAAGTCGCACATGATGGCCGCGAATGGACGCTGCAAAACTTTCGATGCTTCTGCCGACGGTTTTGTGCGCGGCGAAGGCGCGGGACTCGTCGTGCTCAAACGCCTCTCCGATGCGATTGCGCATCGTGACAACATTCTCGCGGTGATTCGCGGCTCCGCGCTCAATCAAGACGGACGAAGCAGCGGACTCACTGCGCCGAACGGGCCTGCGCAGCAAGTGGTGATTCGACAGGCATTGCTGAGCGCGGGCGTTGCGCCGCATGAGATTGGCTATGTCGAAGCGCACGGCACGGGCACTTCGCTCGGCGATCCCATTGAAGTGCAAGCGCTCGGCGCGGTTTTGCGTGAAGGTCGCACTGCCGACAATCCTTTGATGATCGGCTCGATCAAAACCAATATCGGCCATCTTGAAACTGCCGCTGGCGTGGCGGGTTTGATCAAAGCCGTGCTCGCGCTCAAGCATCAAGAAATTCCGCCGCATCTGCATTTGAAAGAACTCAGCCCGCACATTCCATGGCAGGATTTTCCAATCGTCGTTCCCACGCAGCGCACACCATGGCTCGCTTCAAGCGGCAAACGCCTCGCAGGCGTCAGCTCGTTCGGCTTCAGCGGCACCAATGCGCATGTGGTGATTGAAGAGTGGGAGAGTGAGAGCACAGGAGAATGGGCGAATGAGGGAATCGGAGAGCGGGAGAGAACTCAATCTATCTCCTCGTCTCCGATTCTCCCCGTCTCCGATTTTCAGAAACGTCCGCTTCATCTCCTCAATCTCTCGGCGAAGACGGAAGCCTCATTGCACGAGCTGGTGCAGCGTTACGAAAAATTTTTTGTGGAGAATGAAAGCGCCGCGCTGGCCGATGTTTGTTACTCCGCGAATGCCGGACGCTCGCACTTTGATCATCGCGCCTCGTTCATCGCAAGCGCGAGTGCGCAGATGCGCGAAAGGCTTTTTTCTTTTATTAAGAAAGAAGAAGCGCTCGGCGTATGCAACGCATGGTCGGACGGCACGAACCGCCCGGAAGTTGTATTTCTATTCACGGGCCAGGGCGGGCAGTACCTCAACATGGGCAAGCAGCTTTTTGAAACGCAACCGACGTTTCGACAAGCCTTGCTGCGCTGCGATGAAATTTTGCGTGCGCATTTGGAGCAGCCGTTGCTTTCCGTGCTCTATCCCCAAGCGGGTGAGCGCTCTCCGCTCGATGATACGAATTACACGCAGCCTGCTACGTTCGCGTTGCAATACGCGCTCGCGGAATTGTGGCGTTCATGGGGCGTGCAGCCAGGACTGATCATGGGCCACAGCGTCGGCGAGATCGTGGCCTCGACCGTCGCGGGCATGATGAGTCTCGAAGACGGGTTGATGATTGTGAGCGAGCGCGGCCGCTTGATGCACAGCCTGCCGCAAAATGGTTTAATGGCTTCGCTCCTCGCGGAGGAGGCCTGCGTACGCGAAGTGATTACGCCCTACACGGATCGCGTCGCGATAGCGGCGATCAACGGGCCGGAAAGCACAGTCATTTCCGGCGAACGCACTGCGGTGCTCGAAATTCTGCGCAGGTTGGAAGCGAGCGGCATTAAGACGAGGCCGTTGCAAGTTTCCAACTCGTTTCATTCGCCGCTCGTAGAGCCGGTGTTGGATGAGTTCGAAGCCTCATGCCGGCGCGCGCAATATCGCACGCCAAGCGCGCCGCTGTTCTCAAGCATGCGTTTGGAATTTGTAAATGAAGGCAATCTGCTCGATGCGACTTATTGGCGACACAATCTGCGCTATACCGTGCGGTATTCCGAAGCCATGCAAAAGCTGCAGCAACTCGGCTATCGCGTGTTCATTGAAATCGGCCCGGCGCCGATGCTCGTGGCAATGGGGCAAAAGTGTTTTCCGAACAATGATGGCGTGTGGCTCCCTTCGCTGCGCAACGGGCGTGAAGATTGGGAGCAAATGCTCGAAACGCTCGCGACGCTTTATGTGAACGGCGTGCATCCGGATTGGGAAAAGTTTGATCGCGATTATCCGCGCCGGCGCGTCGTTGTACCGACGTATCCGTTTCAGGAGCAGAGGTATTGGATAGAGGTTGATCGTGGGTTGAGAATTCAGGAGCGAGGATTGAGAATCGAGGATCGTGATACGCAATCTACGATTCACGATCCACGATCCACAAACAACGAGCAACATTGGTCCAGCATCGCCGAAGCGGCGCGCCATCAATCGCAGCAGATTCCGTTCGACATGCCGTTGCATACGTATCCCGCAAAGTGGCAATGTTTGGATCGCCTTGCGACGGCTTATATCGTTCATGCGTTGCGTGCGCTTCGCGCTTTCAATAAGAAAGACGAGAAGCATTCGATTGACGGATTTATGCAACGCTTTCACGTGTTGCCGACCTACAAACATCTTGTGCAGCGCTGGTTCAACAAATTGGTGAATGAAGGCATATTGCTGCGCGAAGGCGAATTATTCACGAATGCGAACGCGTTGCCGAAAGCTTCGCCGGAAGCTGTTTTACAAAAGTCCGGCAATGTGTTTGCGGAAATTTCTGAGTTGTTGGAATACGTGCAGCGCTGCGGCAAACTGCTCGTGCCGCGCACCGAATTGCTCAAGCTCTTGAAACCTGAATGAAATCGACCGCGCCCGCAGACCGGAAACCGACAGTCCTCGAAGATGAAGCTCATCGAGTGACGATGAGAGAGTTTTCGGAGCAGATGTCCGTCAGAACTCTTCCCTCAGCGTAGCGCGATTGAGCGTCGCGGTCTTGCTTCGTAGGCGCTCCGGCCGACGCGCCGGGCACCGTGCGATGCCGACGCATCGCCGACTGCTGCCCATTGCCCCCCCCGTCAGGAGGCTTTCGCTCCTCGCAAGCTTACAATACTGCTGGGCTGGTCTGAGATGCTGTCTCAAAGGAGACTCTTTGCGCCATGTTTGCGCTATGCTGATCCCGAAGATGGCCGTAAACCTTCATCGCCAGCGCACCACCATCTTTATGGCCCAGCCACCGACTCACTGTCGGAATGTCAACGCCCGATTCGATGCAGGTTGTAGCAAACAGATGTCGCAAGTCGTGATGAGTGATTCGTGATATGCCAAGCCTGCGGCAAGCGTTCGCTAGAGAGCCATTGCATTCAGATACGCGCATCACCTTGGTGCCGGGCGATTCAGTCGGTCGCTCGGCTCGCAGCCGTTCCAGCAAACGACGCATTTCAGGGATCATTGGAACTGTGCGAACTGTCCAATTCTTCGTTCCTGTTTCGTCATCACCGCGCACGAGAACCTCACCGCGTTCAAAATCGCAGTCCGACCACCGGATATTGCCAGCTTCGCTCTTGCGGTAGCCGCCGTAGGCCAGGAACTCGATCAGATCGGCAGCGTCATTGCTGAACCGCCTGTTGACCTTGCGCACGCTTTGCACGAGTTCATGGAATTTAGCGCGGCTGGGCAACTGAAGCGGCTTCTGGCGTACCTTCATCGTCTTGATGAAGCGCGCGGGATTGTCATAGCGAACGCCAGCCTCAACAGCGATTTCCAAAACCGCCCGCAGGGTCTGGACGGTCTTGTTGAAATTCACAGCGCTGGTTGAGTAGCTGGCGGCCCAAGCGAGGCAGTCCTGCTTGGTGATCTTACGCAAGTCAGTTTTCTCCAGACCCGACCAAGTTTTCAGAAGGGCGCTAATGCGTTCCTCTCGATGAGCCTTTGTTCGCGGCTTCAAAGAAGCGTCGCCATGAAGTCTTTGGCGATAGATGACCAAAGCATCCATAATGATCATCTTGCCGTCTGAATAGGCCGTCGCATGTTCCGCCAATTGACGTTCGGCTTTTTCCAAATCAGCAAGGCGCAATTTGGCAACGGAAAGTCCTTTAGTTTTGAGCGAACGGCGAATGAGCTTGCCCTTGACTCGGACTCGTGCAAATAACATCCCCGACGGTACGTAACGCACCAAATTTGATACTGGTGTCTTTTGCCAAAGCGGCATTGATTCTGATTTGCCCTCTTTCATGCAATCAGTATCAGATCTTGGTATCAAATTGTCAAATCGGTTGCGGCGTTCAATCTGCAAGTGCCTAGCTTGTAACGGTTGGAGAGATGGCTGAGTGGTTTAAGGCACACGCCTGGAAAGCGTGCGTGGCTAAAACCCACCGAGGGTTCGAATCCCTCTCTCTCCGCCACTCCCTTCAAAATACTCCCCCTGAACACCTTGCAAACGAAATCGGGTTTATTCTTATTCCGAAGTCAGAATCAAAGTCAGAATAGAAACGCCGATAACGGACCTGTCGAAGCGTCTTTTTAATCGAGCGGCGCCCCACCTGAATCGGTCTCCGTTTTTCCTTAGTGGCTATCCTCCGCGCGTCGTCTCCTTTGCCTTGGCTTCAGGGGCTAACTTCGTCAGTGCTACTACTCGAGCTCAGGCGTTCTGGGTCGGCTGGCTCCAATTTTCCTACATCTGGTGCTGGATCGTCTGCGAGTTTCGCGCCCAATACCCCCTATCAATCCCTGCATTTCGTGGAAACCTTCCCTCCGGAAATCATGGTATCGAAATCGTCCATCCACCCTCCGTCGCCGCCAGCCGGACACGCGTTTGCCATTCCTGCGCCAAGACTATTGAGTGTTGCGCCACGGTTTAATAACACGGCCAGGATGAAAACAGTCACAAACCCGCCGCACTGACGCCCGGCGACGCTGATGGCTTCAAAGGGAATCCCTCGCCAATGGAGATTGCTCCGACGACGCAATCAGAGCCCTGCTACTTATGGTAACGTTTGATTCTACCTCGTTGCCCCAAACATCCCAGCCTGGGGTCGCCTCCCGTGCAAACAGCTCAATACGCGGCACGGCACCGAGCAACTGCACGAGGCGAACACGCGCTTCCTCCGGTTTCTGACTGTGTCGACGGCGAGGCGCATCGATGAATTGCCTTACCGCCTTCGATGCCCGCACGGGACGCCCGCGCACGGCGAACAGACAGTCTTCAGTGTTGGCGCGTGTCCAGTTCCCCATGCCGACGTGCGACTTGCCGTGAGTCGTGCGCTTGTGCCAGGTGAAGCCCTTCATGGTTTTCAGTTCAAAGCCCCAGGCCTTCACCACCGCCAGGGCTTCGTCCGGCATCGGAGCCACCCACCACATCGCCAGCAGGCAATGCTCGTCGGCGATATCAGCGACATTCAAGGGCGCAGAGTTGCGCGACCGTCATCAGGGGATACTTGTGAAATGCACCCCGCTGACCCGCGTGGGCCTTGTCGCGATAAGTCCACGGCGGATCTGCATAAATGAGCTGATACTTCATGATTCCGATTAAGGGGACGTTCCTCACCTCATTTGCCGAATATTCGTCCATCCATCCGTCCATCCTCCCTTAGGAATCCGAACGGATGGATGGCTTGGAAACCTCCGCGCGGGGTTCCGCTGTGGGACGAAGCGAAAGCATCGCGGTGCCCGGCTGCCGAAGGAGAATATGGGCAAAACGCCCGCCTTCGCCCGTTTCCAGAGCTTTGTACGCGGCAGACCGCCCAACATCGGCAACCTCCATCAATGCTGCGGCAGCTTCGCTCATCTTGATTGGCGCCAGACCATTGCCAAACACCTGCCGAAGGTGTTCTTCCTTTACCTTCGGTTCACGACTGGAGCTGCTTCCACTGTCGAACGCCTCCCAATCAAACGCATCCACCTCCTCGAACTTCCCCGTGCCTCGACGCCACGCACTTCGGGGGCCGAGTTCGCCATCGTTGTTCTTCGCACACGTCACAACGACGCGGGCGTCTTCCGTGTCATCACTAGCTGGTTGCATCACGAAGACGGAGCGCGCCACGCTGACCAGCACGTACGAACCAGATAACAAATGTGCCAGATTGCGGCCTTTGTGCCGGTCGTCGCTCTTCGGTTTCCTGAGGTGATGCAGGATCAGGCACGCCGGTTCGGTCGGGGATTCAGCCAGCACTTCGCGGAGACGGGCGAAGCCCTCCTGGAAGTCCTTCTCCATCGCGTCACGGACACAGCTGTTCCACGGATCCACGATCACCAGGTGAGGCTGAAAGTCCCTGATCATTGCCTTCAGTTCAGCTCGGAACAATGGATTGGATAGCGCCAGTCCGTAGGCGGGAGGCGAGCTGATCCTGATCCAGTCGTCCAGCCCTTCGATGTTCTGCAACTCCTCAATATCCCGGTGCAGCCGGGTCAGGCAAGTGCGCGCCAAAACGCCTTTCGAGGCCGGCAGTGAATCATTCTTCCTTCGGGATCGGTGGTGGAGCTGCTCAGATCATTGAAAATCTGGTTGAACGCGAAGTCAATTCCGTGAGAAATCTTGAGTTTCAACCGGAGCAAACTCTACAACTTTCATTTGAGAGTTTGATCCCGGCTCAGAATCAACGCTGGCGGCGCGCTTAACACATGCAAGTCGAACGAGAAAGGGGAGCAATCCCTGAGTAAAGTGGCG
>JABWAN010000936.1 GCA_013361015.1 Candidatus Zhuqueibacterota bacterium
CCCATTGCCACAAAACCATGAAGGCAATGATGATGGCCAGCGGTCCGAACAAACTGTCATTCAACAAAAGACGATGAAAGATCGGCGTGAGCAAACCGAGGAAGAGCACGTTGGCCCAGGACCAATAGACCGAGGTCACGTATTGCGAAATCGGCACGCTGCTGCCGAAGAAGATGCCGAGAATGCGAAAGAAGAGTGCCAGCAATATGCCGCTGCAAAACGTGAAGACCGAGCCCCAGAAAATGAACCAACCCGGATTCCAAATCAGCCAAACCGCAATCGCTTTCCACGCCGCATCGTCACAAAACAGATTGAGAATCTGATCGAAGATCAAGCTTTGGCGAAAGGCATAGCCGAACTGCGCGAGCAGAACCCCGAGAATGCAGCTCTCCGTCAACCCTAGCATGAGCGTGAGAAACGGCGCCACTTTGCGGTTCTCATAAAGATCGAGAAAGAAACCGTGCGGATGAGCGAGCACGCGTTTGAGATTGCTGAGCAAGCGTCGATCGCGCTGCAAGAAGAAAAGAAAAATCAGAATCAGCGCGATGCCCACGACTTGAAACGTGCCCGGGGTGATGACTCCCAGCCGGCGTGTGACCAAAGTCGGGTTGCTGTCGCCGCGATTAAACGCCTGCACGATTTGAAACGCCAAACGCCGTTGCCCATTCGCGTCGATGAGTCCATACGGATGCACGCGCGAGCCGGGTACCCAATAAAATTCTCCCCAATCCTTCGACTGCGCGGTCCCGACTACGTGCGGTGCTCTCTCTTGCGGCGGGCCGATTGGAAGAAAGGGCATCGCAGCCTGCCAGTCTTGCAACGTATGGAGAAAGTAGCCGGAAGCCCCGCGGGTATTTTTCAGCGCCTGCAATGCACGATTGAAATATTCGGCTTGCAATTCTTCCGCGCGCGCGGGCTCCAAGCGCGCGCCGCTACCGGCCTCGAGCGCGCTAAGATAATGACCGAGCACCGGCATCGCCGGCTTGCTTGCTGCTTCAATTGCGGCGGTGAGGGCATCAGTGCTCGCGGCGGCGCGCCATTCCAGCAGAACGAAATCGGCATGCGGCAACCATAAATTTTGCCATTCCACTTGGGTCGTGACATAAAGCGGGCGCGAATCGACTTGCCGCATGACAGTCGCAAGCGCGCTGATTTCCTGTTGCGCGGCTGCGCTGAGCGGTGCGCTCGCAGTGCCAAGGCCCCAAGCCAGGACGCTGGGATGATGGCGATCACGGCTCTGGGTTTCCCGCGCGAGCAGTTGCGCGAGTTGCGCAAAGCGCGCTTGTTTGAAATGAGCGTCCGTCAAGTAATAGAGCGGCAGTTCTTCCAACAAAAAAATGCCGGCGCGATCACACATGGCGGGCAAAAGAGGATGGGGCTGATAGCCGGCCACACGCAGCACGTTCGCGCCAAGTTGTTGCACCGTGGCGATGACATATTGCAGCGCCGCAGTATCCAGCAAAACGGTTTGTTGGCCATAATCTTCAAACCAATCGACGCCGCGCAAAATGAACGGCTCGCCATTGAGACGAAACTCTTTGCCCGTGATCGTGAATTGCCGAAAACCGGTTTCCTGCCAAAGCTCATCCACGACTTTCTTGTTCTGCGTAAGCACCACTCGAAGATTGTAGAGTGCAGGCGAAGCGGGCGACCACAAGTTCGGGTTGAGCACTTTGCATTGCAACGCAAGGTCGTGACGATTCTCCTGCCAAGTAGAAAGCGCGGTGGGCGTGGAGGCCGCAACTCGCACCGAACGTTGCGCATCCCAAACTTCCAACTCGGCAATGAGGCCGCTCACACTCTCGGGAGCCAAAGTGCGACTGCGGCGCACTTGCGTTCGGATTTGCACCTGCACTGCACCGTTTTCAAAAACATGCTGGGCGTCGAGAGGATCGAGAAAGATGGCGGGCAAAGCTTCAATATAAATCTCGCGTAGAATGCCGCCGGCATTGCGCCAGCCCATGGGACGATGTTTGGGCGGCAAGGTGTGCAACGGCGTCAGGCGATTATCAACCGTGAGGCTCAGCGTGTTATCCTGGCCGTGGCGCAATACGTTGTTGTTCAAATCCACGGTGAAGTGCGTGTAGCCGCCGATGTGCGTGGCCGTGATTTCGTTGTTGAGCGCGAGGCGCGCCTCGTTGTTGATGCCAAAAGCATGCAAACGAAGCGTATGATTGCGCAGCGAGTCCGGGATTTGAAACTTGCGCTCGAATTTGACTTCGCCTTCGAAGAAGAAGGCGCCGGGAACCATGACCTGTGCGTCAAGCTTGGGCTGCGTTGCACTCGCCTGCCACGCGCCGTGCAATGGTAAGTGTGCCCGTGTCTGTGAAGCCGAGTTTGCGCCGCTCCATAGCGAATTCGCACCGCGATAAAGTTTGGGAAGATCGCTTTGCGCCGAGAGTGAAGCTGCGAGCAGAAGAGGCAGGTAAAAGCATGCAGAAAAACAATTCCGTTGCAACCGTATTCTCCTCAAAGTCAAATGGTCGAAAGATAAGAATTTTTGTAACGCACATAGCGCTGCGCGGAAGCGAACAAGTTTTCAATTTCTTCCTGCCGCAACGAGCGCTTCACCTCCGCAGGAATACCGGCCACGAGGGTGTTCTCCGGAACGACGAAGCCTTCGCGCACGACCGCGCCGGCGGCCACCAACGCACGCGGACCAACTTGCGCGCCGTCGAGAATGCGCGCGCCCATGCCAATCAAACAATAATCTTTGATAACGCAGCCATGCAGCACTGCACTATGCCCGACGGTCACGCCTTCGCCGAGGAGGAGCGGCCACTTTTCGAGCGTTACGTGGCACATGCACAAATCTTGAATGTTCGTGCGGCTGCCAATGCGAATGTAATTCACGTCGCCGCGAATCACCGTATTGAACCACACGCT
>JABWAN010000937.1 GCA_013361015.1 Candidatus Zhuqueibacterota bacterium
GGTTTGGTATGCCAAGAACAAAGAACTTGTTAAATATCGTGGGCTTTATGTCAAAGCTTCGCCTAACCCCGCTATTTGGCGATTCATCGAGTTGCCTGATGGGACAAGGCGAAAACTGACGTCTGAAGAACGCGATGGTGAGATCAATATACCGTCCGAAGCTAGGCTATACACCACCGTCTCTCAACTTGCACCTTCTTATTCTGAAGCATCTGTATATGAATTCAAGTTTGAAGGGGAGGCGTATAGACCACCGGCAGGGCAATGTTGGCTTACAACAAAAGAAAAAATGGAAGAGCTAGCACGCAAACGAAGATTACAAGTCGATGGCGAACTACCTCGCTACATTCTTTACTATGATGATTTCCCTTATTCCAAATTAACCAATCCTTGGTTAGACACGGCTGGTGCTTCGGATAAGCTTTATGTTGTGCAGACCAGTGAAAAACCAATTATGCGTTGCCTTTTGATGACTACCGATCCAGGTGATTTGATATTTGATCCAACTTGCGGAAGTGGTACAACGGCTTATGTCGCTGAAAAATGGGGGCGACGTTGGATGACATGCGACACTTCGAGAGTCGCCATTAATATTGCACGTAAACGCCTTCTTTCAGGAGTTTTTGATCATTACAAAACACTTAATGGGACTGTATCAAGTGGATTTGATTGTAAAAAAATCGACCGCATTTCCATTAAGAATCTTGCTAATGATCTTGAACCTCAAAAGGTCACTTTTTTCGATCAACCGAATGTCGACAAAACCGCTATCCGCGTTACAGGCCCGTTCGAAGTGATGACTCTCGGTCGCTACTCGCCCGAAGATTGGAAAGGTTATCTTACCGAAAGCGGCAAGCTCGAAAACTACATCACCGTCATTTGCCGCTTGTACCGGAAGGATGTTTCCTTGCAAGGCGCAAGCGGTTTGGTGCATGCCATTGCGGAATCGGAAAAGGAGAAAATCGCGCTCTCGGTTGGCCCGCTCACAGGTCGCGTGACCGCACGGCAAATCAACGACGCGGTTCAAGATGCTCTCGCTTTAGGCGTTTCCGAAGTCCACATCTTGGGTTGGGCTTTTGAAGCCAATGTTGGCGAAGTCAAATCACAACTCGAAGCGCGCGAGAAAGTGAAAATCGAGTTGATCATGATCCGGCCTGATACTCTGGCCGAAGGGCTGAAAGTCACACAACCAGAAATGCTCTTTTCTCCACTCGCGTTGCCGGATATTGAAGTGAAAATCAAAAATGGCAATGGCAAAGAGAAAGAAGTCGTGGTCACACTCAAGGGCGTGGGAGTATTTGATCGCAAGCGCCGAACGACAAATTACTATCCGGCGGACAAAGGCTATATCGCCGCGTGGTATTTGGACGAAGATTACGACGGCGATTGCTTTGTCGATTGCCAGATGTTCTTCGATTTCAAGAAGAAGCCGAATCTCAAAGCAGCTTTGAAGGCGGAAGTCGATTCGGACGAGTTCGAACTGCAATTGCAGTCGCAGCCGTTCCCTGCCGGAATTTACAAACGCATTGCCGTCAAGGTGGTGGATGTTTATGGGAATGAGTCAACCGTCGTTAAGAATTTGTAGTCTCGACCCCTGTGGGGCGTTGTGTTGATACAGTCGCCCACAAGGGGCGAGGGCTACGTTGAAACAAAGGAAGTTCGATGAATAATGAAACGGGTTACGTCGTTGATCGCGTCGTTATTTGCGATGCTTATCGAGAACCGGACAGGCATTACAGGCTTTTGTCGGGAGGCAAATCCGAATTAGAGTTGAGACGTCGTCCGTCCATTCGTTTTTTGACCTCGGCGAAAGAAACCAAAGGCGGCATCGCCGGACTGAACAGCAGAAATAGTAGTTTGTTAGCAGATATGCAAACTGCCGATGAGCAACAAAATGTTTTTGTGAATCAGTTTCGCGACGAAGTGCGTGCATGGCGTGATGGCGGATACCCTGGCACTGCTTTCGTCACGCGACGCATGCTGGAATGGTGGTTCGAACGCGATGAGGAGCGCCAAGCCATTGGCAAGCGATTTTTCTTCTGCCAGCAGGAAGCGATTGAAACTGCCATCTATCTCTACGAAGTCAAAAATCGCTTGCGTATGGAAGGAACCGGCGAGTTCATCCGCTATGCTTTGAAGCTGGCCACCGGCACCGGTAAAACCGTGGTGATGGCGCTGATCATCACGTGGTCAACGCTGCACAAGCGCAAAGTGAGCGGCTCAACTTTGTCGGGCAATTTTCTCGTGCTCGTGCCTAATCTTACGGTTCGTGATCGCGTTAGCGGCGTGCCGCGTGGTGACGGCCTCGACCCTGCCGGCTCGGAAAATCTATACGAAGCTTTCGATATGATTCCGCCGGAATATCAAAGCGAGTTTCATCCCACTATTTTGGTCAAGAATTGGCAATCCATTCCTTTGGAAAGCGAGCGCGAAGATTGGATTGCGAATGATATGGAGGAAGATGGACGTTTCGTTCCCGCTTCTGTGATATGGGCATTGCAACGACGCCAGCAGCGTGATCCGGATACGCCGATTCGGAAGCTATTAAAGGGATGGCGGGACTTGGTGGTGATCAATGACGAAGCGCATCATGTTTTTGGCGAGAAGAAAACGAGAAAAGGCGAAGAGCCAGAATATATCAAATGGAGCAAAATCATCGAGAGAATCGGCAGAATTGCCAAGATTGGTTTGATCACTGATCTTTCCGCCACACCTTGGTACGGCTCCGGCTCGCCCAAACCCGAAGGCACGCTGTTTGAGTGGCTGGTGTCAGATTTTTCAGTTTACGATGCTTTTGAGTCTGGATTGGTGAAAGTGGTGCGCCTGCCCGATCCTGACGAAGAAGGAAAAATCTATCTCGATTTGTGGGATCAT
>JABWAN010000938.1 GCA_013361015.1 Candidatus Zhuqueibacterota bacterium
CGATCCGCTGTTCAAAATCGGGAACGAGGTTTCCATCAAACTCGGATACGTGAACAATTTGCGCGACATGATTCTTGGCAAGATCAAAGACGTGCAAGTCAGCTTTCCCGCGAGCGGCGCTTCCACGTTGCGCGTGAGCGGGCTGGATTTTCTCGACGAGGTGTTGCGCGGCCGCGCGAAGAAAACGTACCCGCTCGAAGAGGCCTCGTATCGTGATGCCGTTGACGCCATTGCCGGCGCTTCGAAGCTGCAAAGCAAGATCGACCCGATTCCGGATAAACAGCCCAAGATTTTTATTCGCAAGGGCGATGCCTTTAAACCTTTCATGGATGATCTCGCGCGCCGCCTCGATTTTAAATTCTACACGCGCGGACGCACATTGCACTTTCACAAGCGCATAGCGCAATCCGGTATTGTGACGCTGACGTGGGGCAAGAACTTAATACAATTCACGCCGCACATCAGCCTGAACCATCAGCTCACCAAAGTCGAGGTGCGCGGCTACAATCCCACAACGAAAGAGCCGATCGTGGGCGTGGCGACGAGCGGTGACATAGAGAAGACGGAATCCGGCGGAACTTCCGGCAGTGACATGCTGCAAGCCGCCAAAACCGAGCGCGTGAAAGTGATCACCAATCGGCCGGTGTTCACGAAAGCAGAGGCGGAGAAAATTGCCAAAGCGGAATTAAACAAAGCCAACGCGGCTTTAGTATCGGGCGAGGGCTCGTGCATCGGCCTGCCCGGTCTGCGGCCGGATGACTATGTCGAACTCAACGGGCTGGGCAAGCGCTTCAGTGGGAAGTATCAAGTGGCTTCGGTGACGCACACGTTCAACAATAGCGGCTATATCACCAGCTTCAATTTGAAGAGGAACTCCAGCAATGAGCCTGCTTGAGCTGTTGAGCGACGAGGTGGATGAGTTCCAAAAGGCGCGGCGCATCGACGGCGTGGTGATTGCGAAAGTCACCAACAACGAAGACCCGGAAAAGATGCACCGCGTGAAGGTGGAGTTCCCCTGGCTTTCGGAAGACAGCGAGAGCCATTGGGCGCGCATCGCGACGCTGATGGCCGGCAACGATCGTGGCGCCTATTTTCTGCCGGAAGTCGGCGACGAGGTTTTGGTCGCGTTCGAGCACGGCGACATTCATTTTCCCTTCGTGGTCGGCGCTTTGTGGAACGGCGTGGACAAGCCGCCGGAGACCAACAGCGACGGCAAGAATAATCGCCGCCTGTTCAAATCGCGCAGCGGGCATAAAATCATTTTGGACGACAAGGACGGCAGCGAAAAGATCGAGATCATCGACAAGAGCGAAAAAAATATTATCACCATTGATACAAAATCCAATACCATTACGCTCACTAGCGATAAAGATATCGTGCTGCAGGCGCCAAAGGGTAAGATCAGTCTGGAGGCGAAGGAGATCAATCTTAAATCGCAGGCGGCGACAAAGATCGAGGCAGGCGCCGGCATGGACGTTAAAGCCACTGCCAATCTCGTGCTCAAAGGCGCAATGGTGCAGATCAATTAACTCTTCATAGTCACTTGCATGTGCCCACGAAATACGCGAAAAACGTGAAAAGCTTTTTAGTGTGCATGGCTTGTTTGAAAATTCACAAAGGAAAAACTCATGCCCATGGCAGCACGACTTGGCGATCAAACCAGCCACGGCACGCCGCTCGGCCCCGGGCCGGGCAGCGCGAATGTGATGATCGGCGGCAAACCGGCGTGGCGCGTGACTGCGGACTTTCATCAATGCCCGTTGGTCACGGCGTTGGTGCCGCACGTTGGCGGTGTTATTGCCGTCGGCAGCGTGACGGTGTTGATCAACAACATGCCCGCGGCACGGCAGGGTGATATGATTGTCGAGAGCGCGCCGCCGAACTCCATCGCCATGGGCGAGCCGACGGTGATGATCGGCTAATTCCTTTTGGACGGCGTCATTTGTATCCATCAGATTGCTATGGCCAGAGAATTCTTAGGCGTAGGCTGGAAATTTCCCATCGGCGTCGAGCGCTTGGGCAATCTCGCGCTGGCGCGCCACGAAGAAGACATCAAAGAAGCGATTGGCCTCATCTTGGGCACGGCGAAAGGCGAACGCGTGATGCGGCCGAATTTCGGTTGCGGTATTTACGACTTGGTCTTCGCGCCGATCAATTCCACCACGATCACGCAGGTGCAAAAGGAAGTGTTCGAGGCGCTGATTCTGTTCGAGCCGCGCATCGAGGTGCTGGAAGTCAACGTCTCTGCCGATGAACGGGAACTCGGCCGGTTGTTGATCAGCATCGATTATCGCGTGCGCGCGACCAACACGCAATTCAATTTGGTTTATCCTTTTTATCTGACCGAAGGGTTGAGCTGACGGCATGCGCATTTTGCCTCCCAACATAGATGACCGTTCCGTCGAACAGATCGTGCAGCGGGCCAAAACGTTGGCGCCGTTTTACACGCCCGAGTGGAAGCCGACGTTTGAGAAAGAGCCTGGCACTGCCCTGCTCAATATTTTTGCCTATTTGCTCGACAACGTGCTCTCGCGTTTCAATCGCGCGGCAGACAAAAATTTTCTCGCGTTCCTCGACATGCTGGACATGGCGTTGCTGCCGGCGCGCTCGGCGCGCGTGCCGGTGACGTTCCAGTTGGCCGAAGGCGCGTTGCAGAACATGCTCATTCCCTCCGGCACACAACTTTCCGCCGCGGCCAAAGACAACGTGCGTGAAGAGCTGACATTCGAAACCGAAAAGAACGTGCTCGCGACGCCGGCCAGACTGCAGCGCGTGCTCAGCATTGTTCCCGGCGAAGACAAAATCTTCGAGCACCCCACGAGTTTTGATGAGAACAAGCCGTTCCAACCATTCACCGGAGCAAACGTGCAG
>JABWAN010000939.1 GCA_013361015.1 Candidatus Zhuqueibacterota bacterium
TGTTCTCTTCGCACGTCAGTCGCCAACTCTTCCAAATCTCCTCGCGCGCTTGCTGCAGCACGGCTTCGTTGGTGGTGTTTTCCCACAGGACCAGTTTCTTGATGATTTCAAATAGACGTTCACGCTCTATGTGTTGCTCTTCTTCCGTCGGGAATTTTTCCGGATGACTCGAAGGATCGTCTACCATCTGTGCAAAGATCACCGCGCGCGCCGCTGCCAACGGCCGCCGCGCCCACCACAAATGCAGCGTGCTCGGATGCCCATGCCGGATCGACTTCTCCCGCGCCGAGGCTTTGTTGATCGCTTCGAGCGGGAGGGTGACTTCGATGAGTTTTTTGCGATAGGTCAATTTGTGCTCCCTTTATCCACGAAGAACAACTTCGTGTGCTTGCAAGTGTCCCTCGTGGCGTGACAAAATTTGCTCATTCAAAGCTCAGGGGGTTCATTACCCTCTTTTTTACCTCTTTTTAATGACATTACCTCTTCTTCCATACCGCGCCGGGGCCGCGCCCCAGGCACTCGACTTTTCCAGTCTTTTGCAAATCGCGGAGAACGCGGCGATCAAGGCATGCTCGCGCAACACTTTGAGGCGTTGCGGCGCCCATTGCGTGAACAGCTCCTGCTTGCCACAGGCTTCGGAGAGATCAGTTGCACTTTACGTTTGTGTACGGGATTGCAACTAAAGGCATTCAGGTTGCAATTGAAGTTTATTTTTCAACATATTGTCTTTAAACCACTTAAATAATCGAGACAGTTTTATTTATTGCAACTTCATTTCTCTGAGTTGCAATCCGGACATTCAGAACCAGGATACCACTTGGCTGCCCGGGTGGCGCCATGAACGTGAACTTGGCCTCCCTTCACCAACTCGCGCAAGAGAACTTGAATTTGGCTGCGGGCCAACGCCGGCAAAACCTGCCTGAGTTCTTCCATCTTGGAGCCTGTCTTCTTATTGTCCTGGATGTGTCTCAAGAGCAGAGCTTTGTTTGTTTCCCGATCGAGGCCATGCTTGCGAGTGTACACCCCGGCCTTTCCAAGATAGCGATAGAAACGTCTGGAAAGCAACAGTCGCGAGCCTCGGCCATGTCCAAGGCGTTCTATAACTCCCGATTCCAAGAGAGGATAGATCCTTCTTTTGAGATGATCAGGTATCGGCTGATCCCGGTGTACGAGATCAACGACGATGAAATCGTCCGTCGCAAAAGAGGCCATTCTTTCCTGCCCAATTTCCTCCAAAAAACGCAAGAACTCAGGGTCTTGTATATCACCAAGCAGTGTGACCCACACGGAATGCGCGTCCGTGCGAGTGAAATCAGGCAATGGTTTACTCTGGCGAATACATTCTCGAAAAATCATATCGAATCCTTGTCCTGCACGCTCGACCAATCCACACTTGGCAAGCACTTCGGCGAGACGCCGATTGCGCGGATTCTGCTGCCATAGGATGTTTTCCGGCGTAATGCCCGGTGGAAAACCGCCTGGACTGACTATTTCAATTCGCCGTTGAAATTGACGGACAAAAACTGATCCGCTATTTCGATAGTCGCGGTGGCTTACAGCGTTGAGAAGAACTTCGCGAACTGCGCGCTCGTTAAAGGTTGGCACGTCCCAAACAAAGAGCCCTTGCTGAAAATGTTGAAGGTCATTGCGCAGATTGATGACACCCCAAATTTCATCAAGAACAGGCAGAAACCCTGTACGAAATTCATGTCGCACCGCAGCCGGACCAGGGGCTTCGTTGGAGCGGTATTCGAAAATAATCTCAGCATGTCCAAGATATTTGCCCAAAGCACTATGATTGCCGAGCAAAATTAGAGCGGCATAAGTTAGTTTGCCAGCTATCATCAGTTCCGCATCGACAAGGAGTTGTTCGTTTGAACGGTTGGCAATACTGTGATTCTTAGATTTTCGTAGCCACAGACGTCGTAAGAGATCCACCGCATCTGGATCGAGATCGTTGATGCGCGCATCGGAACAAATCTGCGCAGAAAAATCAGGTCCGGTTTCCGAAAAAATGCGCTGCAATAAATCAGGGGTCATCGGAACAAGATCTTCGCCTCCACGCATCCAATACGCCCCTTCGACAGCAATGGGCATCCCGATTGGCCGCGAGGGTACGTGGAAAATCAAGACCCGACCATTCTGGTGGGAAAGAACTTCTGCGCCGATTCGAAGATGCAGTCTCTCGATTAGCCCTGCTTTCGTGCGTTCGAGTGATTCAAAAACTTCGGTACCCACTACTCGGCGGGGAGGCTTATCCGACACACC
Organism: Candidatus Zhuqueibacterota bacterium; assembly: GCA_013361015.1. Taxonomy (GTDB): domain Bacteria; phylum Zhuqueibacterota; class Zhuqueibacteria; order Zhuqueibacterales; family Zhuqueibacteraceae; genus JABWAN01. The sequence goes on from JABWAN010000939.1 coordinate 2,269, forward strand.
CAAAACCATTTTGCCTCCGCCTTCATTTGCGAGCGCAGCGCAATACTTGACCAGCTTTTCGAAATGAAAATTTTGTTTGGCCTCTTTGAATTCGAGGTGTTCGTCTTCCGACTTGAGTAACAAATTTTCAAATTCCAGGAGAGTCATTCAAGTTATTCTCCTCAAATTGCGGCGGAATTGGGTTTTAATTGGGCCGAATTGCGTTTTTTATTGCGTGGATTTGGGTTTTAGGCCGACCGAAAACCAAAGCGCCGAATTTATCAAAGGTCGTCATCTTGGCACCTCCGCCTTTGCCAAAATTTCCTCCAGATCATAATTCACGCTCGTCACGCCAAAATCCGGCTCGCGTTGGAACGGTTGCCGCACGTAGTGCACTCGGTGCGTGCCGTCATCATGAAACTCGATAATGGCCAGAATGAAATCCTCCGGCTTGTTGAGCGAGTAGAGAATTTCATTCTTCGTCACCGTGATCGTCGCACTACCAGCCGCGCGGCCTTTCACTTCGATGAACCGGAGTTTTCCCGTGCCCGGCACGCGGCTCTCGATGTCGTAGCCGAGTTTCTCGTGCTCGCGGTCCAACGGCTCAAA
>JABWAN010000940.1 GCA_013361015.1 Candidatus Zhuqueibacterota bacterium
CAGGCCTCGAAGACGGCGACGGCCTCCTCCCTCACGCCGCTATTTCAGACTATCCAAATCCTGCCGGATTTTTGCAAACCATGTGCGATTGAAGTCCTTAATGCGCGCGGCATGCTCGAAGATCGTGCTGCCGTCCGCAGCGAGAAAGCGGTCGGCAGCGTAGGCCGGTGCGAGCTGCTCCGCGGTCGCATCAATTTGCGCGTTCAATTGCTCCACAGTCAAACGGCCCTCCAATAGCTCCAATAAGATTGCGCGATAGCGCGCACGATAAGCGGCATTGGCGAGCAAGCGCTCGCTCAATTGGTTCGCGCCGCGTATGTTGCTGCGCGTGGGATGCAGCTCGAAAGTGTGATCAAGGTCCCACGGCACGAATTGAAATCTGCCGAGACGGGGATCGAGGTGCAGGCGAAAATTGTTGAAGTAACCGTCCCAATTGTGAATGAGCACCGACACGGCGAGATAGCGCAAATAGTTATCCACGTCGAGCAAGCGTTCCACTTTGTCGGGCAACTGCTCCGGCGCTGCTTCATCCAACCGCACGAGCAATTCTTCCAAATCTCCATAAAAGCCCTCGCGTGTGCCGCGACTCTCGAAGCCGAGGCGCACGTCGTAGCCTCCCACAAAACTGAATTGCGCATTCGCGCTCTTCGCTTCATAGAGCGAGCCTAAGCTCTGTCCGCGAAGGCGAAAGAAATCCTCAGCGATCGGCTCGATCAAAAAATATAGCCCGAGAAATTCGCGATTGAGATAAGCCGCGACTGGCCGCACTTCCGGCGTCAGTAAACCCGCTTGTGCGAACGCCCAAAATCCCGCGATGGGATGCAACGCCGTCGGGTCGCCGGTTTGCGCGCTCATCACATACTCAAGATGCTGCCGAAAGCGCTGCCGCTCCGAAAAAGTAAACGTGAACGACTTCTTCAAACGATTGATGGAAGTCTGTCCCGAATAGCGCACGAGCACCGTGTAGCGTTCGCCTGCGATTTCGACACGCGCCGGCACTTCCCGGCGCGCAAACACGTGACTGTTCAATGTCGCAAGCTCTTCTTGCGCAATCGTTAATTCCACTTTGGGCAACCCGAAATCTTCGAGGCTCGCGGGCTCGACGAGTTTTTGGCAGCCGGTGAAACTTAGCGCGCTGATGAGTATGCTGCAAATCGAAGGAAGCCGTAGCCAGATACTATTTGGAGTTTTCACCAGCGCACCTCCATTTGCAGAATATAGTTGCTCCCGGCCAGTGTTCGCTCATCCGTGTTGCCCGGCGAATTGGTGAGCAGGAAGTCGGCATTGGCGCTCAAGCGCGCGTACGGCGAAAACCAATAATTCGCGCCGGCCAACAATCCCACGGTATTCACTTCGGCGCGGTCGAGATTCTTGACGAGCAAACTGGCAACGGCAACCGGCTCGAAGGCCTTCGCTTTGGCCGCGGAGATATTAAAGCGATGCGAGTACAAAATCTTTCCGCCCGCGAAATAGATTTTTTTGCCGCCGCCGAAAGCTCTTTCGAATTCGGATTGAAAAGGATCTTGCCCCACAATAGCTTCAAACTCGACATGATGCGCGTCGGCGTCGCGAATCAAATCCACGCCGAAGCCCCCGACCATTTGCGCTCCGTTGTCCATTTTGTCGCGCTGCAGTATGCCGTTCAAAGCGAGCGCGAAAGATCCAAGCGTGCGCAAGCGCTGCCAACGCGCGATCAAATTGAGATCATGCGCTTCATTGTAGCCGAGGCTGAGCGAGTAACCGCTCGGGCGCCGGTCGGCGCGCACCGTGCGATAATAGCGAAAATTCAGTTCGCGCCCGGCAAAACCGAAAGTTTCGAGATGGCGATAGATGAGCGTGCGTTCGAGGGTGCGCAAATTCTCTTTGCTCTTTTGGTATTCGAAGCCGAAGCGCTTTTTGTGCTGGCCGAAATCCAAATTCAAGCCGGTGCCCAGATCCGCGGTGAAATACGCTTCGCGCAATTCGATCTCGTGCCGCGTCGAAGCGCCGCGCAAATCGATTTGCACGTCGAGGGATTTGTCGAGCTTTAGCTCGTATTGCACCTTGGCCGCATAGAACGATTCGCTTTCGCGCTCTTCATAAAACTGTTCCAGCCCCAAGCGTATCCATCCCGAAATCTCGGACTTTTCCTGGCTCCACAGGGAAGCCGCCGTACCGAGAACAAAGACGAGGCTCACAAAACTCAGACGAGATAGCGGCAAAAAGTAACGATCCATTGATGCTCTCCAAAAAGTGCAGCAATAAGAGACGATAACGGAAATCCGAAATGACGCGTAAGCCACCAGTCGCGTGAGGAAGTCGCACGCTTTCGGCGTAAAACAGCGCCACGTTATATTTTGCTTTGTCGCTGCGCGTTCTTGCGTATCATCTGCGCTTGTTTACCGAGGGGGCTAGTTCACCGAGGTGACTCAAAGCGCTTCGCGGATTGCAAAAAGCAAAAGCGCGAACTCGTGCTCTCGGCTGCAAGCCACCGCGCTCGGAGAGACCACCTAGGTAAACAAACGAAGAACGCACCTCGGTGCAGCAGCGACAAAACCTAAAAGACAAATCCTAGCTCTACCGTGTCACATTCAAACATGCGCCCACGAAACACGCGAAACACACTAAAGTAAATATGCAAAAGTTTCATTCCATGAGCCAATCAAAAAATCATTCGGTCTCGCGCCCGAGCAATTTGAACTGCACCCACGTGGCGATCATGATGATCACGAACAGCACCATGGACATGGCGGAAGCATAGCCCATGCGCAAATTATACCATGCCGCTTGATAGATGTGAAATACCACGACGTCCGTGCTGCGCGCCGGTCCGCCGCCGGTCATCATGAACACCGTGGTGAATACTTGAAAC
>JABWAN010000941.1 GCA_013361015.1 Candidatus Zhuqueibacterota bacterium
TAATTTGTATGAGTGTTTTGATTTGTCATGCCGCAGGAATCTTGCCTTGTGCTTGATACAAGGCCGTTGGGCGGCTTGCATCAAGCACGAGGGAAACGAGGAAAGGTTCTTGCAGATTGACAATGTGCTGGGGGTGATTCGATCAAAAGAGTCGCGCGATGAAGCTGCGTAAAACGCTTTTTCACGCCGCCACTTTTACTTCGCCGTTTTCGACTTTGACGGGGTAGGTTGCCAGCTTGCTTTTGCGATCAACCAGATGCTCTCCGGTGGGGATGTCATATTCCCAACCGTGCCATGGACACGTGACCACACAGCCGTCAATGTCGCCCTCGGAGAGCGGGCCATTGCGGTGCAAACAAGCTTGTTGCGTCGCATAAAAAGTTCCGGCGAGATTGTATACGGCAATCTCTTTCCCATTCACCACGAACATTTTTGCGGCGCCATTGGCAATGTCTGCGACGCGACAGACGGTACTGAAATCAGCCATAATAAACCTTCATGGAGATCACTACGATTCATATTTCATCTGCTGCAAAAATGATCGCAGTGACTGCAGTTTGCTAGCGTTGCATTTCCGTGCAGGGCATTCGGTTCAATCGGTACCAAACTTGGACAAATTTTGTTTGATTTGCAACCGGTGCGCCCGGCGGATTTCAGCTTCGTGCCAGCGGCGCTGCTCTTGTTCGGTTATGGGAGCGTAAGTCGGAACCGGAACCGGCTTGCCTAGGTCATCAAGCGCCACAAAAGTCAAATAGGCAGAGCTGGTGTGCTGGCGCTTGCCCGTCAACGGATTTTCGGACCAGACTTTCACGCCGATTTCCATGGAGGAATTAAACGCACGGTTGAGAGCGGACTTTAGAATAATCAACTCTCCGACCTTGATGGGATGGCGAAACTCGAGATAATCCACACTAGCGGTAACAACGGGGCGTTTGCAGTGGCGAAATGCAGCGACCGCGGCGGCAACGTCAATCAGATGCATGACTTTTCCGCCAAGAATATTACCGAGCAAATTGGCGTCGTTGGGCAGGACGATTTCCATCATCTCCGCGGTGGTCGCGGCGGCGAAATCATTGGGGTGCTCTCCCGCACGGCTCTCGCTGGTCATGTTATAAGACGATCTCCATTCCTTCCTGTGCTGCGTAAGTTTCGGGGAACAGGGTTCGGGCATATTGCTCGAGTTGCTCGATCATGGCGTCGTGATGATGTGGATCGTGATGAAAAAGGATGAGTTTGCTGACGCCGGCCTTGCGCGCGACTTCGCACGCCATATCGATCGTGCTGTGGCCGAAGCCTTGTTTGGGGAATTGTTGATCCGTGTATTCGGCTTGCGTGTATTGCGCATCGTGAATGAGAATGTCCGCGCCCTGCGCGAATTCGATCAAGCGTGCATCGCCGCCGAAATAGCCTTCCGTGTCCGTGGCATACACAACGCGCCGGCCGTTCTGTGTGGCTTTGAATACGAAGACTCCGTCTTTGGGATGGGCATAACTCCGCATCATGCTCACCATGAGATCGTTGGCCTCCGGTTCCGGCAATTCTTGTCGTGTGGTGAAATGCTCCGGCGTGCTCGCCGCGGCGCGAAAGAGCAAACGATCCGTGTCCGCGAGATTCTTGATGATCTTGTTCGCGTTCAATTCTTCGAGGCGCACCGGACAATAACGCTCCGTCATGATGTGCGCGATACTGTCGCGCACGTCGATGCCGAGCAGTTGCGGGCCGAACACATACAAGCAAGTTTCGCTGTAATAGGCCGGTTGAAAAAACGGCAGGGCTTGAATATGATCGTGATGCGTGTGGCTCAATAGAATCGTCAACGGCAACTGATGGCCATTGCTGTGAGAATTGTTGCCGTGCACGCTCCGGTATTCCGACATGATGAGATCACCCAAGCCAATGATCCCCGTGCCCGCATCGAAGATCAAACGATGTGCGGCATTGCGAATTTCGACACAGGACGTGTTGCCGCCATATTTGACGGTTTGCTGCCCCGGCACCGGATAACTGCCCCGCACGCCCCAAAAACGGAGCCGCAGACCTTCTAGAGATTGATTTGCAGACTGGCGTTGTGTTGCTGAAACAAATGCAAGATCGTTGCTGATCATAAATTCCTCATGCGCTGCAGAACGAATGTTGTCGGAGATGGGCGCTCACCCTCTTTATGGCGAGCAAAACTCTTGTTTCATTACGCCCGCCCTGCGGCGAATGCGTAAATTCCTCCACCCTTGCAGCGATTGCCGTTGCCAGTCCTGTAACACTTGCCTACTCTAAAGATGAATCGTGCTGCTGCTCCCGGCTCGACGATTCTGTCATCTCGAAGGGTCCTTTTCAAGCACTGCTCTCCTGCCGAGGCTGAAAAAAATTCTTGCGGAATGACAAAACCACGGTGGTTAAGAGAGCTTGAAAACTTTGCCAAGAATGCTTGTGTCCGCAGAATTGTCGCTCTGCAATGCCTGCACATTCTTGACGAGCGCGTCGGCGATTTTGTCGAAAGCTGCCTTCACCGCGGAATCGTTTTGCTGTGCGATCACGGGCTTGCCTTCGTCTCCGCCCACGCGAATCTCAAGCTGCAACGGCACCTCGCCGAGAAAGGGTGCATCGAATTTCTTCGCCGCGGCACGACCGCCGCCGTGCGCAAAAATCTCCGTGCGTTCGTGGCAATGCGGGCAAAGAAAGTAGCTCATATTTTCGATCACGCCGAGAATGGGCACCTCCACTTTGCGAAACATATTGATGCCTTTCTTCGCATCGCTGAGCGCCACATCTTGCGGTGTGGTGACGATCACAGCGCCGGTGAGCGCGACCGCTTGCGAGAGCGTGAGTTGCGCGTCGCCGGTTCCGGGCGGCA
>JABWAN010000942.1 GCA_013361015.1 Candidatus Zhuqueibacterota bacterium
CACGCACAAACGGCAACCGGGATGCAGCACGCGATAGCACTCGCTCCACACGAGATTCAGATTGTTGATATAATCTTCATAGCTGTCGTTGAAGCCGATCTGATTCTCGTGCCCGTAATCTTTGAGCTGCCAATACGGCGGCGAAGTGACGACGAGATGCACGGATTCATTCGCCGTTTCCGCCATCGCGCGCGAGTCGCCGAGAATGATGCGATGCTGCGTTTTGAGTTGTTCCATGGCTTGCGCCGGCTCGACTTTCACTTTTTGGGCTTTTCAAGTTTAAGCCTGCGCAGCGCAACTTCCGAAAGGCCGGTGACCTCCGCGATGAGAGCAAGCTCAAAACCTTTGGCGATCATTTTGAGCGCAATTTCACGACGGCTTTTGCGTTCGGCCTCGCGTTTGCCTTCGCGTTTGCCTTCATTAAAATACCCTCTTCTTTCTTTTTGAAGCGCAACTTCTAACATTTGTCTTACCTCCTTTGATGAGTCAAAGACATGTTCCAAAGCTTCAGACGCTTGGGGAGGGATTCTTCCGTGTTTAAGCAACTGCAAGAACCAATTCAATAGCAACGAGACTGCGGCCCGATCGCTCTCACGGCTATACAGGTCTGCAAGCTCCTTCTTGAGCAGCTCCAAATCGTAATGCCCCTCCACCAAGAACAGAGTCGAAACGACATTTTTGATCGCGAGCAACCTCCGCTTGCTGAAAGCGTTCGCGGCAATTTTGAAATATTTGAAGCGCAGACCGTAATCGCCGAGGTATTCCTCGCCCTCGATCAAGTCGGTCAGACTCTCCGGCGCATTCCATTTTCGGCTGCCGCTGTACAGCAATATCGGAAACACGGGAGGAAGCTTTCGAATTCTTTTGTGCGAGGCCACATAGTCCATATAAAAATTGCCGACGTAATTCGCAAGGCCCACGCTCATGAACCGCTCAACTTCAGACTTGAACTCCATTAGCACGATAATGAAAATTTCCTTGCCCCTCAACTTGATCTTGTAGACGAGATCGGAAACTGTCTCTTTGTAATGATCGGCGATGAAGGATTTGTCCAAAGTCTCGCAAGAGTTGAAATCCAACTCCTGCACCCAATCTTCGTGAACGAAAGTTTGCATCAACTGCCGAAAGATGGTTTTGTTCTTGAACAATTTTCTGTAGCCGCGATCCGAAACTTGGCGCATCGCGCTCCTCCCTTTTGTGTAAGCATTGTGTTGATGCTACGCCACAAGCGCTTCGGTCTCTGTGGCCTTTTCTTCAACCAACAATTCTCGAAACTTCGCCATTGCTTCACGTTCCTTCTCGTCGAGGCGGTATACGAAGCCATCCAAATACACTTGCACTTCTGCGGGCGTGAGGCCGAGACGTTTGCCGTGCCATGCGCCGAAGTGCGGGTGGCGATCATCCGCTTCGAGGGCTGCGGCTTCGAGTTGTTGAATGAGTGCGCTCTTCTTCTCCGCACTCGCTGCGCGCTTGATCGCCCAAATGGCAAACACAAACGGCAAGCCCGTCCATTCATGCCATTCGTGGCCGAGATCATAAACATTTTGAAAATTCGCAAGGCCGGCCTTTACACGCAGCAAGGCTTCGTCGCCGATGACGAGCACGGCGTCGTATTGCTCGGTCTCTTGCGCTTGAAAAACCGGGTGCATGCGTTCGAGTCTCGCGCGCACGCCGTATTTATGCGCGAGCAAAACTTTGAGCAATTCAATCGAGGTCGAAGTATCAACCGTAATGCCGATGCGTTTGCCTTCAAGCTCGCGCCAACTGTGGTTAGAATAGAGAATCACGCTGCGCGCATAATTCTTCACGGCGATGCCATAGCCGAGCGCTTCGTAATCTTTTTCAACACGCCAGTAGTCGAGCAGTGAGAACGGGCCGCCGTCGATTTGATTCTGTGCTGCAAGCTTGCCCATGAGACTCGGCACAAGCGGCAACACGCGGAACGGGCGGCTCTCGAAACGATCATAGAAGGGCACGCAATTCAGATACGGAATTTTTCCGACGGTATCGTGGTCATGCACGGCGATGACGTTGTAAATGATATCGCGCTCCACCGGCACTTTGCCGCTGCTTTTGATGAGTTTGATCACGTGCTCTTTCGCAAGCGCAATCGGGCTGGTAGCTTTGGCCGCGTGCGCAATGCGTTCTTCGCCCACCGTGCCGTCCATGTCATCCGCGCCGAAACAGAGCGCCACGGGCGCGACTTCCTGCGAAAGCATAATCCAGTACGCTTTGATGTGCGGAAAATTGTCGAGCATCAAGCGCGACACGGCAATCGTTTTCAAATCATCGACCGCGGAGGTGTAGCGCGTTTTGATGCCCGTGTCGCCGGGCTGAAACGCGAGCGGAATGAAAGAGAGAAAGCCGTGCGAGAGGTCTTGTTGCTCGCGCAGTTTGATCATGTGCGCCACGCGCTCTTCAAACGTTTCGACGTGGCCGTACAGCAGCGTCGCGTTCGTGGCGATGCCGAGGCGATGCGCGGCCTCGTGAATCTCCAGCCAGCGCTTGCCGCCGATTTTTTGATTGAAGAGCAGACGCCGCACGCGCTCGGAAAAAACTTCCGCGCCGCCGCCGGGCATGGTCGAAAGTCCCGCCGCTTTGAGTTGCGCGAGCACTTCGGTGATCGGCAGTTTGAACTTCTTCGAAAAGAAATCAATTTCGACCGCGGTCCATGCTTTGATATCGATCTTCGGAAAATTCGCTTTGATCTGCCGCATCATGTCCAAATAAAATTGCCACGGCCATTCGGGATGCAAGCCGCCGACGATGTGCACCTCGTGCAGATCGTGTGTGAGCTTGCCGAGAATATTCTCCATTGTCATCTCATACACGCGCTCGTCTTTGGCC
>JABWAN010000943.1 GCA_013361015.1 Candidatus Zhuqueibacterota bacterium
GCTTTGTTCAAGCAAACGAAAACAGCTTTCCGCGCAATTAACAACGCCGTGAAATTCCCAAAGGATCATTGACAATTGGCAGAGAAGTCAATCACGCAAACTCATTGAGAAATCCATGAAACTTCAAAACAAAGTTGTGCTCATCACCGGCGCGAGCCGGGGCATTGGCGAAGCCGTTGCACTGGCGTTCGCGCAGGCTGGTGCGAAATTGCTCTTGACCGCGCGCGATGCCGAGCGCCTGCAGCAGGTCGCGGAGCAAGCGCGAACCTATCAAACCGAAGTTGAGACCGTGGTCGCCGATCTGCACGACGAAGCGCAAATCAAAAAGCTGATCGCACACGCGCCCGGCAAATTCGGACGTCTCGACATTCTTGTCAATAACGCGGGCTTGGGCTATTTCAGCTCCGTTGCGGAAATGACGACCGCGCAATGGGATGAAATGTTCGCGATCAATTTGCGCGCCGTGTTTCTTGCCACACGTGAGGCCATTCCTTATCTGCGTGCGGCAGATGAGAGTTTTGTCGTCAACGTTGCTTCGCTGGCGGGCAAGAATACTTTTGCGAACGGCAGCGGCTACACGGCCACGAAATGGGGCCTGCGCGCTTTTGCGCAATGCCTCATGTTGGAAGAACGTAAACACGGCATGCGCGTTTTGACGATTTGCCCGGGATCGGTGGCGACGGAGTTCGGCGGCGGCAATGAACGCATGCCGCGCTCGCCGAAGCCCAACATCGTCCAGCCCGAAGACGTGGCAGAGGCTATTCTTTCAGCCCTGCAGATCCCCCAACGTGCGATGGTAAGCGAAATCGATATTCGACCGACGAATCCATAGTTTTACACTTTACACGAGACAAGGTGTAAAGTTTAAAGTGTAACGTGAAATCAAACAAGGAAGTTCATTTAACGGTTAGGAAGACTGCCATGAAGCTTTATCGTTATATTGCGCTCGCTGCGCTGTTGCATGCCGCCTTGAGTCTTGCACAAGAGGAGCAGAGGCTATTCGCCGGTACGGCAACGTTGTTAGATAATCACAGCGGCACGGCTGGGTTGTACGAAACAGCTCTGAAATCGCCCAGTTGGAAGCAGGTATCGTGGCCAAATTTTTCCGTGCGTGCCACGACGACGACATTCGGCAACGGTTCGCCGAAATTTTTGCTCGGCGGCCCGCTCGGCATCGTGCAACCCTTCAACAACCCGACGGGTTGGCAGTTGCTCACCGATTGGCAAATGACCGAAGTATTGGATCTCGTCGTTGACCCCGAGGACGCACAAACCATCTATGCTGCGACCAGCCAGGGCGTTTATGTTTCCGAAGACAGAGGCAAAACCTGGCAGGCGCGCAAGCAAGGCCTCGTCAATCCATTTGTGAGCTGCTTGCTGATCGATCCCAAACAAGGCCATCGCATTTTGGCTGGCACCGAGGCCGGACTTTTCGAATCATTCAATCAAGGTAAAGATTGGGCTTTGCTCGCCTTCGCGGACCTTCCCATTCGTACAATCTTGCGCGAGCCGGAATCATGGCCCGGCATTTATTGGGTGGGCACGGAATCTCACGGCCTGTTCGAAAGTTTCGATGGCGGCGAAAAGTTCGAACAAGTAGAAATGGGGTTTGATAGCATTTCGGTATACGCACTCGCCGGCGGCGGCGCAGCCGAACCGATTTACGCCGGCCTGTTCGAGAAGGGACTGTTTCGCGCCTCTTCGCCCGGTGAGAATTGGGCGCCGATCGAAGGAAGCGAGGCCTTGGGCACCGTGCTCAGTATTTTGCCGCTCGAAGATCGCCAAACGATTTTTGTGGGCACGCACCAAAACGGCGTGCAGCGCAGCACGGATTACGGCCGGTCGTGGGAAAGCTTTGGCTTGAGAGGCGTGCCGGTGCGCACGTTGATGCTCGGAGAAGCGGATTGGTGTAGACCATAACTTTGCACGTTACACTTTAAACAAGCCGCCGTGTAAAGTGTAACGCGTAAGGTGTAAAATTCACCTCATTGCAGTTCACCTCACACAGGGAGCAATATGCTGCATCCCAAAATTGAAGTTCGGAAAAGCAGAATTCAAGGCACCGGTATCTTTGCAACGGATTTCATCAAGGAAGGCGAGGTTGTGTGGCACGAAACGCCGGAGGAACGCGAACGTCAATATCGCGTACCGATCGAACGCGTGAAGAACTGGCCCGACGTAGAACAGCAGGACTATCTGCGCTACGCTTATCAAATCAGTGAAGAGTTGTACGCGGGCCGCAAGCACAACACGCCCGAAGATCCTGCGGACTATACCAATCATAGCTGCGATGCGAACACATGGTTCGTGAACGACCATACCATGACGGCGCGCCGCGACATTCTTCCCGGCGAGGAAGTGACGTATGATTACGCGACCAGCGAGACGGATGAAAATTTTCTCATGGCGTGCGGCTGCGGCGCGGCAAATTGCCGCAAGATCATTCGCGGCACGGATCACCTGCTTCCCGAAGTGCAGGCGGCCTATGGCAGCCACATGATGCAGCACGCGTTGCGCTGCATTGCGGCAGCACAGGCAAAGCATGCGATGGCGTCGCCCTTGGCAGAAAGATAAACTGCGGCTCGTCGCGCCTCGTGTTCCGCTCTTCGTCATATCGTATTAAACAAAAAACGCGGAGCGGTGTCTCTTAGGAAAAATTTCAACTTCACTTCACAAGGAGTTTTCCATATGCGTACCGTTCGTCACCATGTGCACGCAGCAGCCGCAAGCATGCTCGTGCTGCTCGCGGCACTGATGCACGCGAGTTGGAATGCGCTCATCAAGAACGGACGCTCGCCCGAGCTCGACACCGCGCTGGTCGTCGGCGTCGGCGCCCTCGTCGCCG
>JABWAN010000944.1 GCA_013361015.1 Candidatus Zhuqueibacterota bacterium
GATGCCGGCGTGGCGCGCGTCATTCTCGGCACGGTCGCCGTGCGCCAACCGGAAATTGTCGAGCAAGCCATCAAAAAATTCGGTGCAAACGCCCTTGCTGTTGCCATTGATGCGCGCGAGGGCCGCGTTGCAATCGAAGGCTGGAAAAAAGGTGGCGGCATCGAAGCCGTCACATTTGCGCAACGCCTGCAAACCCTCGGCGTCGAGTTGGTCATTCACACCGATATTGCCCGCGACGGCATGTTGAGCGGCGTTAATCTTCCTGCTTTGCAGGAAATGTTGGCGCGCACCAACTTGCGCGTGATCGCTTCCGGCGGCGTGCGCGATATGAATGATTTGCACGCCCTTCGGCAATTGCATCACGCCCGCCTTGATGGCGTAATTATCGGGCGCGCGCTTTACGAGGGGACCATACAACTTGCAAGCACCATTAACTGGAGTAATGGCGTGTTGGAGTAGTGTAAATAAAAAACTTCACTCCAACACTCCAATCATTAGAGAGCATGCTTGCCAAACGAATCATTCCCTGCCTTGACGTGAAAGACGGCCGCGTGGTCAAAGGCGTACACTTCGTCAATTTGATCGACGCGGGCGATCCAGTGGCGCATGCAAATTTTTATGATGCCGAGGGCGCGGATGAACTCGTGTTTCTTGACATCACGGCTTCGTCTGATGCGCGCGCGATTCTCCTTGATATGGTCGCGCGCGTGGCGGCGAGTATTCATATTCCGTTCACGGTGGGTGGCGGCATTCGCACGGTGGAAGACATGCGCGAGATTTTGCGCGCGGGCGCGGATAAAATTTCAATCAACACCGCGGCGCTGTTGCAGCCCGAGTTGATCGATCGCGCCGCGGAAGTTTTCGGCAGCCAATGCATCGTCGTGGCGATTGATGCGCGTTGGAACGGCGCTTCATGGGACGTTTTCACTCATGGCGGCAGAAACAACACGGGCCGCGACGCTTTGCAATGGGCGAAGGAAGCGCAAAGGCGTGGAGCGGGCGAGCTGCTCGTCACCTCCATGGACAAAGACGGCACGCGCTCCGGCTTTGATCTGCCGCTGCTGCAAGCGTTGAGCGAGATCATCACGACTCCCATTATCGCCTCGGGTGGGGCAGGTGCGATAGAACATTTCATCGAGGCCGTGAAACTCGGCAATGCCGATGCGGTGCTCGCGGCCTCATTGTTTCACTTTCGCGAGCTGCGCCTCTCCGACCTCAAACAAGCTTTTCGCGAGAACGATATTCCCACGCGCTATGAATCCTGAATTGCTTGACAAAATAAAATTCGACGCCAACGGGTTGGTGCCCGCGATTTTGCAGGATCATTTCACCGGCCGCGTGCTCATGCTCGCTTATATGAATCGCGCCAGTTTGGAAAAAACTTTGGCAACCGGACATTGTTGGTTCTATAGCCGCAGCCGCCAAGAACTGTGGGAGAAAGGCGCGACTTCCGGCAATTTTCAGCAGGTGCAAGAAATTCGACTCGACTGCGATGGCGACACATTGCTCATTCGCGTACAAAGTGCGGGGCCGGCTTGCCATACTGGAAGCGTGAGTTGCTTTGACGAGGCCCAGTTGAACGAGAGCGCAACAGCAACAGCGTTTTTTGAGATGGTAGATAATCTTTCGCGTTTGCTGCACGAACGAAATCTCAAAAGGCCGGAAGGGAGTTACACCACAAAATTGTTTAATGCCGGTACGCGCCAAATTGCAAAAAAGCTCGGCGAAGAGGGGGTTGAAGTCGCGCTGGCCGCAGTTGCCGAAGCAGATGATCGCTTCGCAGAGGAAGCCGCAGACCTTGTTTACAATTTGCTCGTATTGCTGGAAGCGCGCGGCGTGCCGTTGAATAAAGTTGGTGAAGTCCTGCGGCAGCGCGCGCAGGGCTAGCCCTCACTTTTTGCGTGTCATTCTGGAAGAACCTTTCCTCGTACTCGGCCCGCGCCTCGAAACAAGATGCGCTTCGAGCACTACAGAAGATTTTTTCAGAATGACATCGCATAAATTGTGCGTTTTCGTATTATGAAAAGAATGTCTCACAATATGCCCGCACCTCAACTTCCTCTCCGTCCCGCGGGAATAGAAATCGATCTCCAGCAACTCCGCCGCAATTTAGAAATCGTTCTTCGCGACATGCCGAAGAAGTTGCGTTGGTGTTCGGTAGTGAAAGACGATGCGTACGGCCACGGCGCGGTTGTGCTTGCGCGCGAGACGTTGCGTCATGGCGCCTCTTGTTTGGCGGTTGCCACCGTTGAAGAAGGCGCAGAGCTGCGTGCTGCAGATATTCAAGCTCCGATTCTTGTTTTCGGCGAGAGAACGGAAGAAGAATTGGAGTTTTGCCTCGCGCATCAACTTACTTGCTTCGTGAATGATGAAGCGCAGGCGCAAAGGCTTGATCGCCTCGCGCGCAAGCATGAGCAGAAAGTCGAAGTGCAGATAGAAGTCGATACCGGTTTGAGCCGCCACGGTGTGCGATGGCGCAAAGCTGCGTCACACGTGCGTGCGCTCGCAGCATTTCCCAATCTGCAAATCGGCGGTCTCATGACGCACTTCGCGATGTCCGATGAATTGGACAAATCTTTTGCGCATGAACAGCTTCGCCGCTTTCAAGAAGTATTACAGGAATTGCGCGAACACGGCATTCACATTTCAATGCGCCACACTTGCAACAGCGGCGGCTATCTGGATTTGCCGCTCGCGCATTTTGAAATGGTGCGTTTGGGTATTCTGCCGCTCGGCGTTTACCCTTCGCAAGTGTGCCGGCGCCTCGAAGGCCTCGCGCCGATCATGCAAGTGAAAGCGCGCATCGCGGCATTACAACAGATTGAGAGGGGCGATCACGTGG
>JABWAN010000945.1 GCA_013361015.1 Candidatus Zhuqueibacterota bacterium
AGTCTGCGGCATAGCCTTCCACCACGCAGCCGAAGTCAATCACCACCATATCGCCGTGCGTGAGTGCACGCGGCGAGCTGTGTGCATGCGGCAAAGCCGAGCGCGGCCCGGCGGCAACGATCGGTTCGAATGGCTCGATTTGCGAGCCGCATTTGCGTGCGATATAGTTCAATTCCGCGGTCACCTCCGCCTCGGTCGCGCCCGGTCGCAAATGCGGCCGCAAGCGCTCCCAAACCGTGGAGGCCATCTGCGCGGCTTTCTTGAGCAGTAGAATTTCATCAGGTGATTTTTCTGCTGCGAGTTTGCCGAGCAGGTGATCGGTCAGTTTGAGCTCGAGTTTGGGAAAGTGTTTGCGAATTTGTGCGAGCACTTGATAGGTGAGATGATGCTCTTCGATGCCGGCTTTCGCAACGGCCGGAAGCGGATTGCGGTCTTTGATCGCGCCGATGAGATCACGCTGCGCAATGAGAATATCCGCGTCCCGAACTTCTTCATTGGCCTGATCGCGATAGCGCCAGTCTGTCGCAAAATAAGATAGGCCTGACGTAATCAGACCTATGCCGTTGGAACCCGTGAAGCCGAAGAGATAACGCAAGCTGGAGGGTGCGCTGAGGAAAAGCCCGTGCAACCCCGCCTCGTGCAAGCGTTGCTGCACGCGCGTAATTCTATCCCGCATTCTGTGTCTCTTGCAAACGTTTTTTGAGATAGTCGATCTTTTCGCGGTAACTGCGGTTGGTGGGATCTTTCTTGCTCAACAATTCGAACACGCCGATGGCTTTGGCATACTGGCCTTGCGCGGCATAAATCTCACCCAAAGTTGGCGTCACGATTTTATCACGACCGCCGGCTTCACGCAGGCCTGCAAGGGAAAGCGTTTCTGAATCTGCAGTCTTCGCGGAGCCAGAGGATTTCTCCGGCAAGGGAGCAAGACTCTCCGTCGGTCGTCTTTCCATCGGCGCAGGCGCCCACACGCGTTCCTCGGCCGCGGCTAATTCGTCGAGATCAATATCCAATTCCACCGGACGGCGTCTTGACGGGGTGCTCGGCAGCGGAATCGGCAAGTCTGTTTTCGTGGGTTCAGTCCTGGGAACAGGCGAATTCGTGCTTTTGACTTCGGCTCTAAGCTTTTCCGGTCTAGCCGCGGGCTTCCAGTTCGCATCTTCTTCGGGCGCAGCTTCTTCATGTTTCGGTTCGGCGGCCGGCGGCAGAGCCGCAGTGTCACTCTTGCCGCGTTGAAACGCAGCAACCCCGGAGGCGGCCTCGTCCATCATTTCATCTTGAAAGATGTCATCGAGAATCGAAGAAAAACGCGCCTCATCGGATTTCGTGAGTGCCGGCGTCTTCGGTTCAGCCGCGGCCGGCGCCGGCCGCTTCACGATGGGAATTTCGAGATCACCATTGGGAGCCTCGGCCTGCGGCATACGCGCGGTCGGTGGCGCTGCGGGAGGTGCAACGGGCGCAGTGCGCGGACTTTTTTCCGCCGCGATTACCGGTGCTTCGCGTGGCGCTTGAGGTTTGGGAGGTTTAGCCGGTGCGGCCGTCTCGCGCGGAGCGCCGGCCGGTGGAATCGGAGGTGCGGCAGGTTTGTTGATTTCAGCCTTGCGCGCGAATTCCTCGACGATGTTCTGCACGTTTTGATCGAGCGGATCCATGTGCAGAATCTTGCGATAGCTCATCTCGCAGGTGTTATCCCAACCAATCTCGCGCATCAAATTGCCATAATAGCGGTGCGCCGCAATATACTTGGGATCATAGAGCAGCACGCGCTTGAATTCCTTCTCGGCCTGGTCGTAGTATTTCTTCTGCATGTAGCACTTGCCCAGCACCATGTGCCCGGTCACGTAATAGGGATGGCGACGAATGCCTTCTTCACAAATACGAATGGCTTCGTCGAGGCGGCCGGTGTTCATGAGCGCATCGGCGACGCGGGCAAAAGTGAGGGAATCCGGGTTTTGCTGCAATGAAACCTGCAAGGTTTCGAGGCTTTCCACTTCGGCTTTACTCATCACAACATATCCTTGCTACCCCGATTTTGCATTGACTGTAGCTGAACCAGCAATTGGTGCAATCTTAGCCTTTTTCTCGAAACACCTACCGGAGGTGCCACAAGCAGGAGTGCACGAAAGGCTCGGCCACTGAATTTAAGGACTATCGGGGTTTGAGATTTTATCCGTACAAAATTTAAGATACTAAATGATGCTGCCTGCCTTGCGAGGGCAGCGCGATTTTGAGTTGAGGCGGAACACTTGCGCCGCCATGCAGAGCATAAAAAAATTGCGTTGCGAATCTTATGGTGCCGTTCCCTGCGATTGCAATACGCCCTTCACGCGTCCGGGCAGCCAGATCTCGCGCTCGAAGCGTGCTTTGAGGCGCGGCCAAACGATATCTTTCAAGGAAAGATAGCCGATAAAGCCGTAGCCGAAACAGAACAGCGCTTGAAACGGAATCGCCGCAAGCTCGGCGTAATACACAGACAAGGCGATACCCGCCAGACTATAAATCGCAAGCAGCATTTCAAAAATGCCCGTGGTAAGCAAGCGCCCGCGGCGTTTGTTCGGGCCGAAATAAATCTTGCCGCGATATTGATCGGCACTATTTTCGATGCGATACTT
Source organism: Candidatus Zhuqueibacterota bacterium (assembly GCA_013361015.1). Lineage (GTDB taxonomy): Bacteria > Zhuqueibacterota > Zhuqueibacteria > Zhuqueibacterales > Zhuqueibacteraceae > JABWAN01. The sequence continues at coordinate 2,613 of JABWAN010000945.1, forward strand.
GGGCGTGCGCGTGAACTCGCTGCGGCGATTGAAGAGCCCCTGCACGATCGCACAGGTGTTGTTCAATGCCAAACCCATGCTGCCCGACATGAACAAAGGAAACGTCAGTATCCGGCGCCGCCAATCCGAATACAGCGCCTTTTGCGATTGCAGATACATCAAAAACGAGCCCCAAAACGCCAATACGAACACGGACGACATGCCAAAATAAAAACTGTGATTCGCGGCT
>JABWAN010000946.1 GCA_013361015.1 Candidatus Zhuqueibacterota bacterium
GTCGCTACGTGCGCGTCGGTTTGGCGATACACCTCCACCTCATCGATGAACCAGGCCACATAACTCGGCGTCCATTCGATGGCATAAACGTGAAAATCCAAATGCGGATTGAAGGCAACGGGATGATGGCGCACATGATGGGTTTGGCCCGGCGTGATGGCGTTGAACTGCACCTCGCGATCATACCTTCCCAAAATCTCGATATCAAGCTCGTTCCAATTCGCGGCCACGTCGCCGTCGTGATAAGTGAAGAATGAAGCCAGCACGCCCTCGCGTGCAGTGGATTTGAGACGCACTTCGAAACGGCCGTAAGTATAAGAAGCCTTCGTACGTAGCTCCGCGCCTTTGAAGTCCTTGGCAATAACGAGCGCAGGGAAAAACAGAAGCGCGGCGAGTAAGAATTTTTTGCTGTTCATGAAGCCCGTTTTCTTGTTGATCTGCCACGGCTGAGCCATGGCATTCGCATGGCGAGTGAATTGTTGGAACAATCGCTTCCCTTGAAATGTCATTCAGAAAGAATCTTTTTCAGCGCTGGGCGCACTCTTCAAATAGGAGATCTCTCGAGCGAGTAAAAAGATTCCTCCTGAATGACAGTGCTTGATGAGCGATTCTCGAATTTTAAAATCAAAATTCGTAAGGCGCAGCGACGAACTTATCTCATGAGAATCATTTTCTTCGTTTCAACCAAATCACCTGCGGTCAATCTGTAGAAGTAAACGCCGCTCGGCAGCGATGAAGCTGCGCGTGAAGAGGAGAAGAGCACTTCGTGCGCGCCGGGCAGCTTGGTTTCATCCAACAGCACGGCCACCTCTCTGCCCAACACATCATACACCGCAAGCTTGACACGCGTTTTTTTATCCAAAGAAAACCGAATCTTCGTGGCAGGATTGAATGGATTCGGATAGTTTTGCTGCAAACAAAATTTTTGCGGAAGCGCGTCGGCGTTCAAATCTTCCACCGCAGTCATCAATCCGCCGCGCTCGAAGTAAAGTCGATACGCAGTTTTCAATACCGAAGTCACAGGCTTGTCCGTCGTGCGATCCATGTGCAGCAATCCCATGCTTTGAAAGCCGTCGGTCATGCGATACCAATCGAACGCGCACCACCACGTCATGGCCATGAGATAGCCGCAACAATCGTAATTGCCCAAGCTGTCCATCACCGCGCGCTGCTTGAGCGCGCGAAACGTGTCGTTGAAGATGCGCGTTTGGAATGCCGCGGTCGCGCCGTTCTCCGAAGACCAATAGCCGAATTCCGTGTTGAGAATCGGTTTGGTGGGATGCGCGAGATTGGCATCCACGAGGAAATATTTCGTGCCGTTGTAAGCCGCGTCGCCGTAGAACACGCCATAATACATCGTCCAGCCTGCGAAATCAGACACGGTTTGCGAAGGGTCGTGCGGGCCGGGGCGATCCGCGGCCGCGGATTGTCCCACCAAACGGCCATCGGGATATTGGTTATCCAGTTCTTGATTCACGCGTTGAATGAAAGTCTTGCGATTGTCCACGTCCAAACATTCGTTGCTCGTGCTCCATAAAACAATCGAAGGGCGATTGTAATCGCGAAAGACCATCTCTTTGAACATCTGCTCGTGTATGTGGCGCACGGAATTTTGAATCAACCACGCGAGCGGCAAATCGAATTGCCACATCGGAATTTCTTCCATCACGGTGAAGCCCAAACGATCCGCGGCGATGTAGGTGAAGGGATGATTGGGATAATGTGCGGTGCGCAGCCAATTGCAGTTGAGGTCTTTGATCTTCACCAAGTCATCATAAATCGTCGCAGCGGGAATGCTGCGGCCATAAACCGGATGATCTTCATGGCGTGCTACGCCGACAAAGAACGCGGGCTTTTCATTCAACAAAAATTTATTGCCATTGGTTTTAATGGTGCGAATGCCGAACTGCGTGTACAACTCATCGCGCACTTGTCCGGCTTGCGTGATTTTCACTTTCAGAACATACAAGTGCGGTTGTTTGGGCGACCACAGTTGCGGGTTCGGCACTTCCAACGTCGTGCGCCAAACTTCGGCGCTGCGTGCATCAATCACGAACGTGTTCTGCGTTTGCCCCGTAACCGCGACGGGATCACCGATCACATCTGCCGCGCTCTCAGCCGTAATGTTTTGCGCATCGATTCTGGCGTTGTAGACTTCGAAGGTGAGGTCGACATTTTGTGCTGTCGTGGACGCATTGAAGAGCGTGACGGTCGTTTGCAACTTTCCACTCACTTCGCGCGGCACCACGTCCGCACGCACGACGGCAACGGGATCGGAAAACTCTAAATACACGTCGTGAATGATGCCGGTGTAGTTGAACCAATCCACTTTCACGTAAGGCACGATGTCATTGCGCGTACCCCACGGCACATTGTCCACGCGCACGGCCAGCACGTTCACGCTATCGTATTTCAAAAACTGCGACACTTCAAAAGCGAAGGAAGTATAGCCGCCTTCATGATAGCCAACGTAATTGCCGTTGAGCCACACATCCGCGACATAATTGACGGAATAAAAAATGAGCTTCGCAAACATATCGCGTTGCGCGCTCGGCACGATAAACTTGCGGCGATACCACACGCCATTTTCATAATACTCGGGACGCACTTCGTAAGTGCGCATAGTGTTTTCCACGCCGGGAATTTGCAGCGTGGGCCAAGCGCTATCATCGAAGCCGGGCTTCTCGCGATCGGCGGCCTCGGCCAGCAACTCGGCATAGCCTGCGGCATCACGTTTTTTCAAAGTGAGATTGTGATCCGCGGAGAAGCGTTGTTTGTGCCACAGCCCGCTGAGATCAATCATCGTGCGCTTCTGCTTTTCGAACGAAGGCAGAG
>JABWAN010000029.1 GCA_013361015.1 Candidatus Zhuqueibacterota bacterium
TCGGCCTGGCCATGGTCTCGGCGCTGTGGGCTTATGATGGCTGGATCGACGTCACGATTACTGCGGGCGAAACCAAAAATCCCACGCGCAATGTGCCGCTGGCTTTGATTATCAGCACGCTCACGGTTATGGGTGTGTACCTGCTCGCCAACATCGCATATGCGTTGATCATTCCCATTCAACAAATGCCGGGACACGCGCGCATCGCGGCAGACGTTGCTATGATCACGGTCGGTGCGGCGGGTGCGAGCATAGTGGTGGCGGGCATTATGTGTTCGACCTTCGGAACCGTGAACGGCCAAGCGCTTGCCGGCCCCCGCTCGATTTATGCGCCGAGTCACGATCGCATTTTCGCGCCGGCTTTCGGTAAAGTGCATCCCAGATTTCGTTCGCCGTACATCGCCATTCTCACGATCGGCGTATGGGGCGCGCTGCTGACGCTTAGCGGCACATATGAGCATCTCACCGCGTACGTGGTGTTCGGTTCGTGGTTCTTCTATGGGCTGACGGCATTGAGCGTGATTGTGCTGCGCCGGAAAATGCCGAATGTGCCGCGGCCCTACAAAGCGTGGGGCTATCCCGTCGCCACACTGGCTTTCGCGCTCGTGGCCGCATTGTTCGTGCTCAACACGCTGGTCGGCGAAACCCGCAATGCGTTGATCGGCATCGGCATTTTGCTCCTCGGCTTGCCGCTGTATTGGTATTGGACGAAAACGACGAAGGGGTAAAGAAAACCTGAAGTGATGAGAGCTTTAAATGCAGAACCAAGAGGAGAGGGGGGGATTTACTCTTTGCCAAGCAGTTTCAACCAACGCTGACATGAGATGCTCGTGGCTTATCCTCCGCCAGCATCTCACTCACCAAAGCAACAACCTCAGTACGTTGCATCGGACTCAAGCCCGCGGCTTGTATTTGCTCCTCGCCGGTCCGTTTGATAATGAATTGGCGTAGTGCTTCGTTGATGAATACCTCCACGTCCTGTTTTTGGCGCAGCGCCTCCGCGCGGAGCCACACGAGAAGATGTTTTTCCAATCGAAGCTTTATCGGTTCAACCGGTAACTTCGCATTGGCTCGAGGGCGCCGGTGCAGCGGACTTAGTTTTGCCTTAGCAGGAATCTCTGGAATCTCAAGCACGGCTTTGCTTCCTCTTTTAGGTGTTGCCATAATACATTTCCTTTTCTTTCAAAGTTGCGAGACGGGCGCCAATCAATCGAATCACTTGCTGTTGGCCGATTCTACGTTCAGCGTACCAACAAATCAATAAACGATCAAGATCGCTTCTTCCAATCATCAACCAGCGGATTTCATTTTGTGAATGCTCTTCGTCATAAGTTTCTTTCGCGTATTCATCCAGCCAGCAGGTCGCCGCTTCGTCAAACATCACGCCATGCTTCTTGTAGTTGGCACGACTCTTTCGCGCATCCCAACTGAATAGGAAGTCGCCGATTTGGAAAGTGATCTTATTCATTGTCATCGCCGGCAAGATAAAAAGGTCAATCCGCAAGCGCAACAAGGATTTTGTCTAGTATTACCAAGCAAATTTGTCCTCCCCCCTGCAACCTTTTCCTCTCATCCCTTGTCGTATTAAACGAAAATCTCGCGAGTAAAACTTCTTCACCATTGCGAATGCCTATGGGGATCTTTTCGTGGAGAACGAAAAGCGAAACCGTGCATTCGCATATCCATTTTCAAAATTTTATTGTACGCCTGAGGAGCATTGCATGAAGACCGCAACGCTTTTGCTGCTTTTTGCCGCCAGCATTTTATCGGCTGCTCGATCTGAAACCAAATCCACTACCACTCTACAAGTGCAAGCCCTGCGCCTGAATGAAACCATTGCCGTGGACGGCGTCCTCTCCGAAGCCGTTTGGCAAAACGGCGGCGGGATTTCGCAATTCAAGCAGCGCGATCCCAATGAAAACGCGGAGCCGACGGAAAAGACCATCGTGCATGTGGCGTATGATGACGCCGCGCTTTACGTGGCTGCGCGCATGTTCGACTCTGCGCCGGATTCCATCATTGCGCGCTTGGGCCGGCGCGACGCGCAACTTACTTCCGATATGTTCGGATTTTTTGTCGATCCTTACTACGACCGCCGCAGCGGCTTCTATTTTTCACTCAATGCCGCGGGCACGATGTATGACGGCGTGCTTTACAATGATGAATGGGACGACAATTCGTGGGATGGCGTGTGGGAAGGTAAAGCGAAGATCGATGCGCACGGTTGGACTGCAGAGATGCGCATTCCGTATTCGCAGCTTCGTTTTCAAAAGAAAGAGCAATTGGTGTGGGGCGTGAATTTCCGGCGCGACATTGCGCGCAGAAACGAGCGCAACTATTTGGTGTTCACACCCAAAAACGGCAGCGGCTTTGTTTCCCGCTTCGTGGATTTAGTCGGCATCGAGAATATCGCGCCGCCGCGCCGCATCGAAGCACTGCCATACGTAATCGCCAAAGCCGAATACTTGCCACACGGCCCCGATGATCCCTTCAACGATGGCTCGAACTACACACCCGGCGCCGGCGCAGATTTTAAGATCGGCCTGGGCAACAATCTCACGCTCGACGCCACGGTCAATCCGGATTTCGGCCAGGTCGAAGTCGATCCCGCGGTCGTCAATCTCAGCGACGTGGAAACCTTTTTTCAAGAGAAGCGGCCGTTCTTCATCGAAGGCTCGACGATTTTTGAATTCGGCAATGGCGGCTCGCGCAGCAATTGGGGGTTCAATTGGGGCAATCCCAGTTTCTTCTATAGCCGCCGCATCGGTCGCGCACCACAGGGCAGCGTTCCAGATGCAGATTATGCCAGCGCGCCGTTAGGAACAACCATTTTGGGCGCGGCCAAGCTCACCGGCAAAGTTGGGAACAACTGGAACGTCGGTACGCTGCACGCGGTCACTGCGCGGGAGCACGCCAAGTTGCAAAACGCCGGGCAAACTTCACGCAGCGAAGTGGAGCCGATGACGTATTACGGCATTGCGCGCGCACAAAAAGAAATGCACGGCGGGCGCCAAGGCCTCGGCTTTCTTTCAACTTTCTCCAAAGCGAACTTCGCCGACGACCGCCTGCGCGATGAGATCAACAGCAGCGCGCTCGGTTTTGGAATTGACGGTTGGACTTTTCTCGATTCGAGCCAAACCTGGGTGCTCAACGGCTGGACCGGCATAAGCCAAATGCGCGGCAATCCCACGCGCATGCTCGCTTTGCAGCGCAGCTATCGACACTATTACCAACGTCCCGATGCCGGGCACGTCGAAGTTGATAGCACTGCGACTTCGTTGAGCGGCTATGCCGGGCGCATTGCGCTCAACAAGCAAAAGGGCAACGTCATGTTTAATACCGCGTTCGGCTTCATCGATCCGGGCTTCGACGTCAACGACATGGGCTTTCAATGGCGCAATGACGTACTCAACGCGCACATTGCGGGCGGATATAAATGGACCAAGCCCGGCAAGGTCTTTCGCTCCGCGCAAATGCTGGGCGCACTGTTTCAGAGTAATGATTTCGAGGGCAACAAAATCTGGCAGGGCGTGTGGCAAAGCGGGTTCTTTGAATTTCTCAACTACTACAGCCTCCAATACAACTTTGCTTACAATCCGCAAACCGTGAGCAATCGCAGAACGCGTGGCGGGCCGTTGACGTTGAACCCGCCCGGCTGGGAAGTGGGTTTGTTCGCAAGCTCCGACAGCCGCAAAGCTTGGGTGATGAGCTTCAACTCCTTTGCTTACACGCGCCCGAACTATGGCGGCGAGAAGAACCTCGGCCTCTCCCTCGAATGGAAGCCTGCCGCAAACGTATCGGTCAGTTTGAATCCCTCGGTTTACTGGAATCGTGAATTTGCGCAATACGTCGAAGAGCTGGATGATCCGCTAGCCACCGCGACTTTCGGCAAGCGCTATGTCTTCGCCGAGCTGAATCAAACCGAGTTCTCTGCCGGTATCCGCTTGAACTGGACCTTCACACCGCGGCTAAGCTTGCAGTTCTATGGCCAGCCTTTAATCTCTTCCGGCGACTATCACGACTATAAACAACTCGCGCGGCCGAAGAGTTATGATTTCTTGCCGTATGCCACCGATCGCTCCGATGATTTCAATTTTAAATCGCTGCGCGGCAACGCGGTTTTACGCTGGGAGTATTTCCCTGGCTCGACCCTGTATTTCGTGTGGACACAAAGCCGCTCAGATTACGAAAACCTCGGCGAGTTTCAATTCAATCACTCAGTCGATCGCCTCGTGGATACCCGACCGGAGAATATCTTCCTCCTCAAGGCTTCGTATTGGCTAGGGCTGTAGCGCCATTGGTTGGTATTTGCACGACGAAGTGCCACGCACCTCTCAAGTGCGTGGCACTTTGGAGAGCATGATTCTTACCATGCAAAATTAACACGACACTCCCTTCACTTTCCTCTCGCCCCGCGCGCCAAAACAATCTCATTTCTGCATTCGGCGACTCGCAGCGGCCGCAATCGACCTGTGAGGAATTCTTTACTCCGCACTAATCCGGAGAACAAGCAGACAACATTCCCACCTCGTAAATGCCCTTCAAGAGTTTTTCTCAGCAAAAAACGAGAGAATATCCAACCCACTCGCATCTTATGATGCAGCAACGCATCAGTAGAGGGATTGGAGACTTTGGATCTCATGGTATACCGGACTATACTTGTTGTTGACGAGGATTCGAGCACGATTCAAATCGTCAATCATGCTTTGGACCATGCTTACGAAATTATTTCAGCACTCTCCTACGATGAGGCTTATAAGCAAATTGAGAAAAAGAATGTCGACCTCGTCTTCCTAGCAGCAGGCTTGCAGACGAGGCAATGCTTGGAACTTGTTGCCGCACTCAAAGCACAATGGCCTGCGTTGCAAGTGGTTTTCGCCACCGCAATGCTTGAGAGCGAGGCGATCCTCGCCGCGTTTCGAGCTGGCTGCATTGACGTGCTCGAAAAACCATTGCAGGCAGCGGAAATCCGGAAATGCTTGAACCGCATTTGCAGCACCGCCACTCCGGAGCACGGCCAACCGCTGCAACAGGCATACACGCAGTTCAAACGCATCTTTTCAGCTTCACTACCGTCGCCTAAAAACGTCGCGACGCCCATTTCTTCCCAATTTCACACCTTCGAAACCAACAGCCAACAAGACGGGCGCGAACTCAAAGACGGCGCAGAGATTCCACTGCGGCTGGAGGTGCATTTTCTCGGCGAGTTTCGTGTGGCCATCAACGAGCATTATGTTGCAAGCTGGCCGAGCCGCAAGAGCAAGCTGTTGTTCGCGTATCTCGCCATGAATCACAAGCGGCGCTTGAGTCGCGAAGTGCTCATGGAAACCTTCTGGCCCAGCGCCGAGCCGGATTCCGCGCGCAATTCATTGAACGTTGCGCTGCACCATGTTCGGCGTGCGCTGCACGAAGCCTGCCCGGCATGCGATATCATTCTCTTTAAAGATGAATGCTATTTTCTCAATCCCGAGCTGGAAGTACGGCTTGATGTTGAGGAATTCAAACGGCGCTGGAAGAGGGCGCAATGCCTTGAACGCGATAAGGGCCGCGAGGCCGCTCTGCCGGAGTTCGAACAAGCTGCGAACATGTACGAAGGCGATTTTATGGAAGACGACATTTATGAAGGCTGGGCCGCTTCGCAGCGCGAGCACTTTAAAGAGATTTACCTCGTGGTGTTGGATCGCATCAGCAAAGTTTACAGCTTGAACGGCAAGCCCGAGCTTGCCGTAAATCTCTGCGAGAGCATTCTGGCCCTCGACAATTGCCGTGAAGACATTCACCGCCGCTTGATGCTGTGCTACTATCGCGTCGGCAAGCGCGACAAAGCGCTCAAACAATTCAAGAAGTGCGCGGAGATCTTGCAATCCGAGCTGGAAGTGAAACCGACGCGCACCACGTTCGAGCTGTATGAGAAAATCAAAAACGGCGAGGGCGCAAAGAAAAAAAGATTTTTTAGCAGGAATTAAGCGCGTTTTAAGCGCGCATTAAATGCAAATGTTATATTGGCATCAGACAACGAAGTTGTGCTTCACACATAACAACGTTGCCCATGATACAATCAAATCCCAATTACAGGCTGTATAACAAACCAACATGGAGGTTACCATGGCTGCATTACCAATGAAGTTCGAAGAACTGTTGCCGCTCTTTTCGTTGAACGGCACGTGCGAAACGCTCGAACACACGACCCCGGGCGCTGCGCCCACTCAGATCATCCGCACGGATCAAGCGTGGGATGTGCGTTTTCGCTGGACGACTACCGGCGCGCTCAATTATGTCATGAGCGGCAAGTGGCTGCTTCGCGTTCTGCTCGAAGAAATGGGTCAAGGCGAGAGCGGACTGGCTCCGGCATATTCGCAGGCGGAAGTCGCTTTTGTTTCGGCGCCGACCACCTACGATCGCATTCTTCACATCCCTGCGGGCCAAGTGCGACCCGGCGTGTATAGAATCGTTGCGACTATCACCATGGTTGGGCCGACCAACGTTCCTGGCCCAATCGCGGGCTTCGGTGAAGGCGAGATGCTGCAATTCTTCAACGGCGGTCCGATCAGCATTCCTTTGGTGCCGTAACGGCTTGCAACGCGGCGACGAGGGCGCACAATCCAGCGGCCCCACTGTGCTTGTCCATGATCGCGCCGGCTTCCGACTTCTACAGTATGGAAGCGCGGCCGGCCCTTACAGGACGATTGCGAACCAGGAAGTTTGACTTGATCGGGGGCAAGCACAAATCTTTTTCCTAGCAAGAACGGGCTTGTCGAAAATTCGATAGGCCCATTTTTATTTCACCAAGAGGTGCGAGAATGAATGCCCATCGCAAACCTGAGCGCGCACAACGCATGCAAATCGCCAAACCCACGATTCCGGAAAAGGAAAGTGCAGCGCAGTCCGTGCCGGCCTTAGATGAAAATCCAACCCTGCCGGTGTCGGGTGAAAGCATGGTTCCAGCGCAGCCGAGTGCGGAGGCTCGGGACGAGATTCCCGTAGAGCCGACACAGACACGAGTGCTGCAGCTTACTGCGGAACTGGAAGAAGAAAAACGTGCGCGCGAAAACGAACGCAAAGAGAAGGATGCTCTGAAGAAAAAATTGCAGGAGGCAGAACGAGAAATGGATAAACAGACCAAAGCTTTCGAACGCGAGAAACGCGAAACGGAAAGACAACGGCTGCATTATGAGGGCCGCTTAAAAGAATTAGAGCAACGCATGGTTGAGGCCCAGGCGGCGCACCGCACGGCGGCTTCGTCCGAAGCTTCCGAGGAAGGCAACTTTTCCTCCACCAAAGCCACTTTTCGAATCGATCTGTATCCCCACCAAGGACATTTCCAGGGAAAGATCGAGCACATGCTCACACACGACAAACGTGCATTCAGCGGCCTCGATCAGGCCGCGATCAGCGAGTTTATTGCCGCACATCTTCCCCAATTGGAAACGAAAGCGGAAGAACTGCAAAAGATTCTCACGCTGCACGCGCACGAAGGCAGCAAGCCCGAAGCACAAGCGCCAACGCCCTCAGTGCCGGCCAGCGCGCCGACTTCCGCAACGGAACCGACACAACACGCACTGCGCCTGCGCGGGATGGACCTCGTGCTTGCCGGTACCCGTGTGCGCACAAACATGCTGCGTGACGATCAAGCCTTCGAGGTCGAGCTTGAGCTTGATCGCACCGAACAGCCCGAGGCAGAGCACGTGCCCTGTTCTTGCCACGTTGCACTATTTGCAAAGCGCATTGAGGGAGGACCGCGCCAGAGTGTCGGTGAAGCGGCGCATCAGCTTACAGCCAAGAAGCATGCGCAGCCATTGCGGATTGCGGGTGTGCATTTGGCGCGCGGAACCTATCGCCTGGAAGCGCTCGTGAACGTGCAAAATGCGGCGGCAGAGCATGAGCCTGCGTATTCACTCGCGGCGCACAAGCTGATTCAAATTTATTGAGATGGAGTCATGCGGAAGATTCGGGTAAGCCCACGAAAGCTACCAACCACTCAAAAGATTCAGCAAAGTCTTTCGCATGCTTCGTGTATTTCGCGGGCTTGCCAATGAGGCGAGAAGCTAGTTGAGGTTTTGCATTAGATCTTGGTACTGTGACGGAACATAAAAACCGTGGTGTTGAATTTCAGCCTTAGCATGGCGCGATTGCACAGCGCCCGTGCGCCAATTCATGCGGCGCTCATAATCCGGGCAATGCTCACAACGAAAGATGATCCAATCACCGTCTCGGAAGCCTTGGCATTGATGTGCGTCAAAATCTTGCGAAGCGAAGTTCAGATTCACAGTTGGCATAGTCGCGCTCCTTGGGTTGATGCTTCGTTGCGTTGATTGCGAGCGAAATAGAACGCGGAATTGCCGCGTTGTTTTCCGCTCCAATTTGAACGCAAGCTATACTCGGAGAGCGCGAAAAGCAAGAAGGATTTTCGCCGTGTGATGCCGGCTTAATGCAAGAGCAACATCTTTCTCGCCGCAACAAAACCTGGCGCCGTCAGTTTGCAAATGTAGAGGCCGCTCGGCAAAGTCTCGGCATTGAATTCGACTTCATAATGTCCCTTTGATTGAATTTCGTCGGCGAGAACCGCCACGCGCACGCCCATCACATTGAAAATTTCAAGCAGCACGTGGCTTTCATGCGGAAGGGCATATTTAATTTTGGTGCCCGGATTGAAAGGGTTTGGCGTGTTGGGAAAAAGGAAAAAAGTCGCCGGCAAATTTTCTGCGTGGCTTTGGTCTATCGAAACCGGGTCACGCTTGTTTCCGAAATTCAGCGAGTCAATTGTCTGATTAGGTTGGAGCACGACTTCATATGCTCCTCCCTGCGCAGGGAAGGTCTGCTGCCAGCCGTGCGCGACGATCTGCACCACATCATATTGCCCCGGCGGAATCGGCGAGAAGCAATATCGGCCCTCTGCATCCGTCGAGGTGTTCAATGAATCAGCGCCTCTGAGCTGAATGCGGCAACCTGGGAGAATGGGTTCAGCAAGTTCTTTGACGCCGTTGCCATTCATGTCATGCCACGTGATGCCGCAAATCGCACCGGCGTTCGGCGCCCAATTGCCGAAATCGAGATTGACCGGGTTTTGCCCGGCTTCGAGCGTGATCGTATAGTACTGTGGTGCGCCGGGAAAAGTTTGTTCCCAGCCTGTGCGCAAAACTTCTGCAACCATGTAGACGCCGGGCGGCAGCGCGGGAAAACTATATTTCCCCTGATAATCCGTATTCGCAATAAGAGTATCCGTTCCAACAAGCTGAATCTGCCAGCCCGAGAGTCCATGGTCTTCAGAATCCTTTACGCCATTGCCATTTTTATCGAACCACTTGAGACCTTGAATGCTGCTGGATTGCCAATTGCCAAAATCGATGTGCTGGGCAATTTGCCCGAGCGCAAGCGGCACAACGTGATACCTTCCCGGGAGGTACGGAAAAGTTTGCGTCCATCCCTCTTGCAACTCTTCTTTGACAACATAGACGCCTTCTTCCAACGCGAGGAATGAATAGTTGCCCAGCGTGTCTGTTTGAGTGCTCGCAGTACCAGCGCCGGTTAAATTGATTTTCCATCCTGCAACTCCGGGTTCGTTGGGCTCCCGTTGACCATTTGCATTCAAGTCATTCCAAACCGCGCCGTGAATCGCGCCCGGCGGTGGGAGTACGGTAATCTTGCCGGACAGACTGCGCACTTGCAAGCTGTCCAGGCGCACTTCCGTTGCGGAGAGGTCGCTGAAACGCAGCTCCGTAAATTCTCCCGGCTGTGCATTCGCATCAATCCGAAATGCGAGAGTGGCCAGCAAGCCGTTATCTTGAATGGGCGCGCCACTGCCTTGCGAAAATATTATGCGAACTTTGTCGGGCGCAAGCGAATTAATTTGCAATGCATAAGCAGGCACAATCGGCCCGGGTGTATAGTCTGCGAAAGAAACAAACTGCGGGTCCACGTTTATCGTCGCCGCAAACGTTGCGAGAGACTTGCCTTGCAACGCCAACGCGACGGGCACAGCAACGAGTCCGCTTGCTCGCCCCGTGAGAGTTTTTGGAAGTGAAACGACGATCTCATCTCTCTCGCTAATTGGCACTGCCAATCTACTCACGGCATGACACAAAAACGTGGTGGGCGCAGCGCCGCCGCCGATGATCGAATTGCCGGTGTTGTCGTCGGATTGATAAACGAAACGCAGCGAATCGCCGACATTGTCAGCCAAAGAGGCCCACAAGTCTTCGGACTGCAGTGTATTTGTCAGATTGATTGGCGTTCCCCAAACTCCGTTATCGAAGCTGGAGCCGAGCGCGTAGATATCCGTAAAGTGCGTGCTGTCCGTATCGAAGTCCAATGGACGATAAGCTGCGAAGAGCAAGAAGAGTTCGCCCTCAACAGCGACACCGGCCTGCGGCTGCATGGTGAGCGTGGCATCCGCATTGATTTGGTCGAAGGGGTCGCCGGCGCGAAAGAGATCTGCATCCGATTCCAATTGCGCATTGGGCAAATCCTTCCAAGCCACCACTTGTTGAATGCTTCCGCCCGCCTCCCAATGTTGAATGCCAACCTCACGCGAGTGCCACAACTCAATCGTGGTGCCTGCGGTGTCCTGCGTGGCGCGCACGGCTTCCCAAAAAATGTGAAGCCCGCCTGCGTTGTCGTAAATCAAATCGCACGTGTCCCACGGGCGAATCGCCTGTGTGCCCACGGGAATATCGCGCGGGTAGTTGGTGAGATTGCGATAGCTCCACGTTTGCCCACTGTCTTGCGTCTCCCAAAGATGAATGTCTCCACCACGTTCGGCCACGGCAATCGCAGTTTCGTTGCCAAAGCTATCCATGGCTTGATCATCAGCGCTGAACTGCGGTGTGCGCAGAGTGGTATCCGGCTTGAGAACTTGCTGAGTTGAGCGCCAGTCGTACTCATTGAGAATCGTGACTTCTTTGCTTTTCGCAATGCCATCGAGCATGCCATTGACTGAAGAACAGATGAGGACTTTATCGGCGCCATCAACCGATAAGCGCGGCCACAGCAGCGGGAGCGCCGTGTTGTTGCTCAGCGTCGCCGTCGTCCAAATGGCAAAGCCCTTCAAGGCATCGAAACTCACTTCATTGCCCTGATTGGGTTCGCCGGTATGCACGGCCACGACGCTGCGCCCGTCTGCGAGCGCGGAGAGGTTTGACCAAGCTTTGCCGTAGAAGCGCGCGACTCTATCCATTTGCGGCCACCATGCGATGCCATCAAAGTACGTCCAATAGCTTCCGAGATCGGCAGTATCAGGTCGCATCGCGCCCATGCGCGCGATGGCAATTGTGCCGTCGCCATAATCTACGATATTCGGAAGCACGCCGCCGTTCGAGCCGTAGTCATAGTAGGAAGTCATCAAATACATTCCCGGCCCGAGCGCGCCGGTCTTGTTGCCGGAATGCGGTTTGACGGAGGGATAAAACGATGCGTGCTTTTCGTAGCCGATCACAGCAAGAGGTTGCTTGTTGCGATCAACAAGAAAGCCTCGCCGTTGCGCCGACACAGTTGAGAAGATGTGGAAGCTCAAAAGCACCGCGAGGAGAAGAACGTTTTTCATGACGCACCTCTCAAGCTTTTTATCTCATCAATAAAAGCTTCTTGCTTTGTACAAACTCTCCCGCGCGCAAGCGATACACATACACGCCGCTCGGCAAACCGTTCGCCTGCCATTGCACGGGGTGCTCTCCGGCTGCGCGACGTTCATGCACGAGCGTTGCGACTTCTTCGCCGAGGAGGTTGTAGATTTCGAGAGACACGAAACTCGGGCGCGGGAGCGAGAAGCTGAATGTGCTTGAAGGATTGAAGGGGTTGAGATAATTCTGCCCGAGCGCAAAATGAGTCGGCGCACGATCGCCAAACTCTTTAACCGAAGTCGGCTCGGCACTGCGAAAAACTCTGCCGCTGTCGTCGCCGGCATAAACGTAATCTTGCGCGTCAACCGCAAACGACCATATTGCGGAGCTTGTCAAACCGGAATTAATCGCGGCCCAGCTTTCTCCTTGATCCGTGGAGCGAAAGATGCCGGACCACCACGTTCCCGCAAAAATATGCTCACGTGAGTTGAGGGCAAGCGTTAGAGTTATGGCATTCTCCAAGCCCGAATTTGCGCTCTTCCAACTCTCGCCATCATCGGTAGAGAGAACGACTCCTTCGATTGAGCCAATGGCAAAAAGGTGTCCACGTCGATTGATCGCGAGCCCTCCCACGCGATCGCCATTTTCATAAACCCTCTTCCAACTTTCACCTTTGTCGAGTGAGCGAAAGATTCCGCCCGTTTGCAACCCCACATTGCGGCAGCAATTTGTTGCGGCGAAAACGTGTCTATTGGGGCTGATGGCGAGGGAATAAACATAGCTATCTGGCATGGTTATCCTTTGCCAACTGTCGCCGTTGTCGATTGAGCGAAAGACGCCGCTCCCGTAAGACGACCAAGTCGTTCCGACAAGAATGTATCCACTTGAGTCTATGACAATGGTGTTCACACTGAGGTTGTCTAAACCCGCTTTGATCGGTATCCAACTGTCGCCGTTATTAGTCGAGCGAAATATGCCATCGACCGCGCCGGCAAAAAGATCACCCGCCGCATTAATCGCAAGACAGATGATATGAGGAAATGTCAAGCCGGTATTGATTGGCGTCCAGTTGTTGCCTTTATCTACAGACCTAAAGATGCCGCCGCCGTATGTCCCCGCAAAAAAGTGTCCGTTTGCGTTAATGGCAAGGGTCGAAATGCCAAATCCAAATGCGGCGTTGGTTCGCTGCCAAAAATCGGCTCGGGATACGGCGATTTCTATCCAACCAAAAGAAAAACGCCGATGAGCTTCCACGAAATCTTTTTTTGCGGTTTCATATCACACCTCTTTGGCTCCTTGGCTTACTTCATCACCAAAAGCTTCAACGTATGTCTCTGCTTCCCGATTTTGAACACCGCGTAATACGTTCCCGAAGTCACAAGCTCGCCCGCGTTATTGCGGCCATCCCAATTGAATTGATATGTGCGCCGTTGTGCTTCAACATTAAAGTCGAACGATTTCACCATTTGCCCGAGCACGTTGAAGATTTGCAGCGTGGCTTCGCCGCTCTTCACTTCCGAGGGCAGGCGCAAGCTGATCTTCGTCGCAAGATTGAACGGGTTAGGATATGCCTGCAAAACCGAATCTGCAATCACATCTTTATCGCGCTCGGTCACGGCGGTCGGCGGAATCAGCTTCGACTCATCGACGCAATCCACGCAAGCCTTCACGGTATCACTCGGCTCCAAGGCGAGAAAAGCCGTATAGCGCGAAAGCACGCGCTCGGCCACGCTCACGTCGATGATCTGGCGCACGACTTCATTCGACTGTGTGAGCGCTTCAAGCCCGGCGATATGATTGCCGGTCCAAATTTCCTCCATCAGACTATCCGCGGCATGCACCTCCTCGGCTGGGATTTCGATCCGCCGCGAAAAGGTTTGGCCGTTGAAAACGCCAGAGGCTTCGAGCACGAACGGAAAACTGCCGTTATATTTGCCAACTTGCAGAAGCGGGCGATCGACATTCAGCGCTTGTTCTTCCAAACCAAAACTAAAGCGGCCGAAGCAAAAACCGCTGCCCAACGTCGTATGCAAATCGAACGACTCGACAAAACCCCCGAGCGCTTCCAACGCTTGTGCGAACAAAGTCGAGAATGATTGGCCCGCGGCAATGCGCGCATAGCCTCCGCCGGTTTGGCGCGTGAGATTCTCATAGAAATATTCGTTGCCCATGTACGTTCTGCCGCCGTTCGTATAATAATTCGCGTTAAGATTGGTGAAGTCTGCCACGTGCATGGGCAAAACCGGATTCATGCTGCCCAACAAATCCGTGATCAACGGATTGGCGGAGCGATAGTCGCCGAGCTGATCGGTGTTTGCGATGAGTAACAAACTGCCGTCATTGCCGTGCGTCTTCACGAAGTCAATGCCGTTGGCCAACAGCGCGGGCATATTGCTGTAACTGGTGAGCGGATTCGGCCCCACGTTCGCGCAGGCGAGTTCAATGCCGGCGGAGTCTCCCGCGAACCAGTTGTTGCCTGCGCGCAAGAGGTTCAAACGCGAGAAAATCAAATTGAACGAGTCCGCCGCGGTGAAGTGCTCGTGCAACAAACTCTTGACCGCGGTAACCACCTCGCTCGCCGTGACGGTGCTCTTCGCAGCATTATAATCGAACAACAGTGCAACCTTGCGCGGCGTTTCCAAATCCAGCGCTTCCGAAGGCAGCAGTGCGAGTTGATAAAGTCCCGTGTTGCCTTGCTCGTAGCGATTTAAGTAGACGCCGTTGCGCATCGGCGAATCGAGCGCGAAGTGCAGCGGCATACCCAAAGCATTGGCGGGGATATCGGAGCGCACGTAGTCTCCAAACTCCTGGTCGTTCAACGTCGTGAATGTCACGTTGGGATATTCGAGCAAGCGCGGCGTGAGCCAATCTTGATGCGGCCAGAAGATGAGGTTGAAAGTCGATAACGGTCGCGCCGAAGTGCGCAATAGGTTCGTCGGCAGCAATGCCGTGACCGAAGCGGGCGCCCATTGCGCAGGCACGAGGTAAGTGAGCTTGATCTTGCGCGTCTTCGTGCCGGGCAGAGGATAGATGCGCAATTCATAACTGTCTTCGTCATTCTTGAATAGAATCGCGGGGTCGCGGCGGCGTTTGACGATGTCTTCATAAATACCCGAAGCGGTCCAGCGATCCATAATCAGCGCGCGCATGATTTGATCATCCACCCACAGCCACAGATCGTGCACGATGGCGTCTTTGGGCAGATCGAAGAAGAATTGCACCTCGACGCTATCTTGCAAAGAGAAACCCAAGCCGCGCGCAGAGAAGGTGAGATAGAGGCCGTACTCCATGTAAACCCCTTGCGGCCGCACGGTGATGATGGCTTGTTCGATGGTGCCTTGGCCATATCGCCAAGTTTGTTGCGGGTGTTGAATCCAAAGCCAGTCATACGCGAGGGCGAGATTGGCGGCGAAGATGGTG